>NDHX01000003.1 GCA_013626165.1 bacterium Unc6 | reverse complement strand
TGGGGGTCAATCTGGGAAACGAGGTAGAAAGAAACAGAGCAAGGCGAAAAACCTGCTGGATCGCTTGAAAAAGTACCGTCAGGAGACGCTGGCCTTCATGTACGATTTCAGCGTTCCGTTTGACAACAATCAGGCCGAAAGGGATATTCGAATGATGAAGGTTCAACAGAAAATCTCAGGGACCTTTCGCAGTACTCAAGGAGCAGATATTTTCTGCCGTATCAGGGGCTACATCTCCACCGTCAGGAAGAACTCCCTTCCTGTGATCGACGCTATTCAAGCTGTCTTCGAGAAGAATCCTTTTATTCCGGCAGGCGGGGGTCCTTGACAATGGTGCTTTTGTTTGCTATCATTATTATGGAGGCTGAATAGTTACGAAACTAAAATGCCCCCGTTTGGCTACTGCCTGTTCCTCATGAAGGGAGTGTGTCCGCCGGACATAAGTATGGGAGACATCTACCGATCAGTTATACCCTTCGTGATGATTCAGGGACTTGGCCTGGTTATCATTATGGTGTTTCCCCAGATAGTCCTATGGCTTCCGCACCTCGTATTCGGACGGTGATGTGAGTGGACAAATGGAACAGTAGCTGGTTTAGAGTTTAGCATTGAAATCAACCAAGACGAAGGGAGAGTCTAGAGATGAGCGTTAGCTATGATGCGGTAATTGAACAGTCTAGGAAATATCTTGAATTCATCGCCAAGGAAGAGCTGACCAAGGAGGAGAAGGATTGGGTTGTCCGCGAGACCGTTGAAGGATTTCGCAACAATGTAAACCCAGGGTTTCTTGAATACAGGAAATCGGTCTCTACAGACTACACCGCAGTAGAATGGAAGGATTCTGGCGCACGCTTTACCGATATATACGGGAGAGAATTCATCGATTGCCTGGGCGGGTACGGCATCTATAACGTCGGTCACCGCCATCCCAAGGTCATGGCAGCGGTCTTCAGCCAACTGAAGCGCCAAGCCCTGCACAGTCAGGAACTTCTGGACCCGCTACGGGCCATGTTAGCCAAGCTGGTGGAAATGATTACTCCCGGGGATTTACAGTATTGCTTTTTCACCAACAGCGGTACAGAGTCCGTTGAAGGGGCAATGAAGCTGGCCCGCTTGCATACTGAACGTTCTAGTTTTATTGCCGCAATCGGGGGATTCCATGGAAAATCCATGGGTTCCCTTAGCGCCACTTCCAAGGCTGTTTTCCGCAAGCCCTTCCTCCCCCTGCTCCCCGGATTTAGACATGTCCCCTACGGTGACGCTGATGCCTTGGAAAAGCAAATAGCCAGTGCTGCATTTTCCGGAGAGGATGTCGCGGCGGTGATCTTAGAACCGATCCAGGGCGAAGGAGGAGTAATCATTCCGCCCGACGATTATTTCCCCCGAGTTCGCGAGATCTGTGACCGCTACGGAGTTGTTCTTATTGCCGATGAAATACAAACCGGAATGGGCCGGACCGGCAAGATGTTCGGCTTGGAACATTACGGTATTGTCCCCGACATACTTTGCCTGGGCAAGGCGTTTGGAGGCGGAGTAATGCCCATCGGTGCCTTTGTCTCCACCAGTGAGATTTGGGAAAAGATGACCCCTAACCCATCCTTACATACCACGACCTTTGGTGGCAATCCGGTCTGTTGTGCCGCTGCCATTGCCGCTATTAATGTTATTTTGGAGGAGCGGCTGCCCGAGCAAGCTGCAGAAAAAGGCAAGTATTTCATCCCTAAGCTGGTCGACCTGATGCACAAATATAAGAATATTTGTGTGGAAGCACGTGGGCTCGGTCTGTTGATCGGGATGGAGTTTGTCTCGAACGAGGCCGGTTACCAGGTGGCTAAGGGTCTCTTTGAACATGGTGTGCTTGTGGCAGGCACCCTGATAAACGCCAGGGTGATCCGCATTGAGCCGCCGCTGACAATCACTAAGGCCGAACTTGATAGGGCTCTGGAGACCCTTGACAAGGTCTTTGACAAGGTATCAAGAGACTTTATGTAGGAGCATCTTTGAAAAGGGCAATTCAGAGTTTTTTGAATTACAAACTAAGCTGAAGGGAGGAATGATCCTTCCAAAGAGCTTGGAGGCACATTAAATGAAACAGAAATTGCCTTGGGGAGGCCTGCCCGTTTACAGCGTCGAGGAAGCCGATTTCGTAATCGTAGGAATTCCGTTTGACGGCGCGGTCAGCGCGGGTAGGGGAGCCGCTAGCGCCCCTGATCACCTGCGGGAGTTGTCACGGATCCTGCCCCCCGTTACCGAAGGGGGGATGGTTTTCAAAAACCTGAAGTTGTCGGACGTGGGCAATGTTCCAATCCGCTACTGAATCTTTGGCGAATGTCTATGCATAAAATACGTAACACAATTTATGAAATAGACCACTAAGGGTAAATTTGATGTAAGCTTTTGGGTTAAGGTAATTCTGGATAAGTATCTGCTTAGTCTTTTTTTACAAAGGCAGGTCTTCCAGGTGAAACTTTCAGGCCTGGATATTTTTATAAAAAAAGATTTTATCAAGATACAGGATAAATATCCAGAAAACACTATGTTCTTACTTATTGGGTACAGGAATGAATAAATAATATTGCCAATCTTTATCTTATCAATGAAAAACATCTGGCACAGCTAAATAATCCTGATAAGTTTTCTATCTATCAGGAGCAGTTGATAGAGAAATTGGAAAAGACAAAAGAACATAGCCAGCAAAAATATGAACATCCAGGGCAGATTAAAGTAATAGAAAATCTCAAAGAATATTGGAAGAGACTGACTATCTTTGCAAAGCACCTTTTGTACCTATAGATAATAATCTGGCAGAAAGATGTTTTAAGATGTCAGTCCTTGGCAGGAAAAATTACTACAGCAATTACTCTAAGATAGGGGAGAAATAAAAGCTGTCTTTTTACAATAACCCAGAGCTATCTTTTAATAGATTAGACCCTTGCAGCTGTTTAGAATACTACCTTGAAGAATACACTAAGAAAATGGTCTTTCTAAAGATTTGAGAAGATTCTTACCACAGGCTATTTAAGGAAAAGAGACTACCACACCTTAAATTACAACTATCGCATAGGGCAATGGGTAAGCCTGAACAACAGGCACCTGAGTAGCCACTTCGGGGGCAATGTGCTACTTATAACTACAATCATCCTGTCCTATTATCTATTATCTGTAATGTGAGGTTTTTGGAAAATTCATAACAGGTCAAAGGTATCTTTTGTCTTTTTTTTCCTTGTTCAGTAAACTTTCTCTTTTTCTCTATATTGCTTATAAAACTTTATTATCTTTAACATTTTTTACACTACTTTACTTTTAGAATATTTTCTTAGGCTGTCCACCATTCTAACCATCTCCTTATTGAGGCTTATTCTACTATAAATGAGGGTGTACTGAGCATAAAACGGTCTATTTTATTTTTTTATGGTGATTACTGTTTTTTTCAGTCTTCGGCTATTACTTAATTTATATAAATAAATTAACCAAAAACCAGAAAAAAACCTAACCTTTAACGTCGCATATGTATCTTAACTTTTTCAGGAGGGGCAGATAAGCCCAATGCTTGACATTGTGTGGTTATCTGTGTTAAATTATTTTTTATGCATAAGGCACTTTTTTATGAGAAATTAGAAGATAAGAAGGTAATATGCAGACTCTGCAATCATTTTTGTGTTATAACAAACAACAGCGCAGGTATATGTAGTGTAAGGATAAACAAAGAAGGTACACTTTATACTCTTGTGTACGGAAAAATTGTTGCAGACAATATAGACCCTATTGAAAAAAAACCATTTTTTCATTTCCTTCCAGGAAGTTTTTCCTATTCAATTTCAACAGTTGGTTGTAATTTCCAGTGCGGATTCTGTCAAAATTATGAAATGGCACAGGCGCCGCGCATGGGTATATTTCCAGATGTTCCTGATGTCGGCCCTGAACAGGTTATTAAAAAGGCTCTTCAATATAACTGTCAAAGCATATCCTATACATATACAGAACCTACCATATTTTTTGAATTTGTATATGATTGTTGCAAGATAGCAAAACAACAGGGGCTTAAAAATAATTTTGTAACAAATGGTTTCATAAGCCCTGATGCATTAGAGATGATAGCCCCATATTTAGATGCTGCAAATGTGGATGTGAAAGGCAACGAGGATTTTTATACATCAGTCTGTAAGGCCAGGTTTGAACCTGTACTACAGAATATAAGAAGAATGAAAAAACTTGGCATATGGGTTGAGATAACAACCCTTCTTATACCCGAATACAATGATAATAATAAAACATTTGATATGTTATCAAAAAAGTTTTTTGATATAGACCCCGAGATGCCATGGCATTTTTCAAGATTTTTCCCTGCATATAAATTTTCTAACCATTATCCAACCCCCGAACAAACAGTTTATAAATACAGGGAAAATGCCTTAAAAATGGGATTTAAGTATGTATACGCTGGCAATATATCCGAAGAAGGTCAAACAGAGTCTACAAAATGTCCGCAGTGTTCTAAACTGCTTATAAAAAGGTCAGGGTTTTCTGTTTTAGAAAACAATATAAAGAAAGATATATGTCCTGATTGTGGCAGGAAAATATCAGGGGTGTTTTAATATTTTCTGCCTGCCAAGCAGGCAGGGGGGATCTAACACATATTATGAAAAACATACCAAAACATATTGCGATCATTATGGATGGAAATGGAAGATGGGCAAGATTAAGAGGACTTCCTCGTCTTGCAGGACACGGACAGGGTGTAAAAACTGTAAAAAAAATTGTCCAAGTCTGTGCCGATATGGGTATAAAGTATCTTACACTGTATGCATTCTCAACAGAAAACTGGAGGCGTCCTAAATTAGAGATCCAGGGACTTATGAGACTGTTGAAAGAGTTTTTAAGAAAAGAGGTTGAAGAACTTAACAAAAACAATGTCTGTCTTATGACAATTGGAAATATAGAAGAGATTCCGAATTTTGCAAAACAGGAACTTGAAAGGGCAAAACAGATATTGCAAAAAAACAAGGGACTTGTTCTTAATCTTGCATTAAATTATGGCGCAAGAAAAGAGATTGTGGGGGCTGTGAAAAAATTTTCAAGGGATTGTATTGGAGGAAAGCACAAACCCGAAGACCTTAGTGAGAATATGTTTTCATCTTATTTATATACAAAAGATATGCCGGACCCAGACATTTTAATAAGAACAGGCGGACAGATGAGGTTGAGTAATTTTCTTTTATGGCAGGTTTCATATACAGAAATATATATAACGGATAAACTCTGGCCTGACTTTGATAGAAAAGATTTAGAATCTGCAATACAAGACTGTTTGAAAAGGCATAGAAGATTTGGAGGGCTGTGATGAAGCAGACACCTTTCTTGCGTATAATTATGGCAATCATACTCGGGGCACTGGGAATGCTTGCTCTTTTATTTTTACCGTCTTTCTGGTTCGGACTTGTTGTAACCCTGGTAATCGGTTTTGCTCTTTATGAGTTTTTTACAATGTTAAAGTTAAAGGGAATACAGTTGTTCAGATTTTTTGGGATAGTTGTAGGCGTATTGATACCTTTAAGTATAATAAGAGAGTTCATACCTACACCAGGCTGGGAAGTGTTTCTTATAATATCTGCACTTATTTCAGTATTCGTTCTTCAGATATTCAGGTTTGATAGTCAGAATGCGGTCATTGCTATAGCCACAACAATATTCGGTATTATCTATATATCCTGGCTTTTTAGTTTTATTATAAGGTTAAGAACAGTGGACGGGTATGACGGAAGGTGGATGGCATTTTTTGTCGTATTTGTTACAAAGATGGCAGATGCCGGTGCGTATATATCAGGTTCGTTGTTTGGAAAACATCTGCTCATTGCAAGGATAAGCCCTAAAAAAACAATAGAGGGTTTTGTAGGGGCACTAATATTTGGGACATTAGCAGGTATTTCTATAAAGGGGAGTCTGCCGTTTGGCATCTGGCAGACGGGTTTGCTTTCAATTGTTTTAACAGTGTTCGGTCAGATTGGAGACTTTTCCGAATCTTTGATAAAAAGAGATTGTCAGGTAAAAGATTCGGGTAACATTTTCCCCGGTTTAGGCGGGGTTATGGATATAATAGATAGCCTGATTTTTTCTGTTCCTGTAATGTATGTTATTTTAAAGCACCTGTAAATATTACAGTAAGCCCTGATTACACAGATTTTTGAAAGATTACACCGATTTTGTCATCGGGTTTTAATCTGTGTAATCTGTTTTTTAATCTGTGGAATCAGGGTCTGATGAGTTTTTCAACAGACCCCATATTATGGAAAACAAACAGATTGCAGATATTTTCTCAGAGGTTGCTGATATCCTTGACATACTTGGAGAAAATCAGTTCAAGGTGCGAGCATATAGAAATGCAGCCCGCGTTATTGAGGATTATCCGGAAAGAATGGAAGATATCTTCCAGCAGGGTAAAGAACTTAAATCAATATCCTGTATCGGGCAGGGAAGTGCAGAGAAAATTCAGGAAATAGTAAGCAGGGGTAAGTTATCTTACCTTGAAGAACTTCTTCAGAAGGTTCCGGAAGGACTTATTGTGCTTATGAGGCTTGAAGGATTGGGGCCTAAAAAGGTAAAAATTATCTATGATAAACTTGGTATAAAAGATATAGAAAGTCTTTATCAGGCATTGAAGGAAGGAAGAATAAAAGACCTTCCGGGTATGGGGGAAAAGACAGAGCAAAACCTTATAAAAGCAATAAAACATTTTAAGGATGGACAGGGAAGAATTCGTTTAGATGTTGCAATGGAGATTGCAGATGGACTTATAAAATACTTAAAACAGTCAAAGAGTATAAAAAGACTTGAGGTAGTGGGAAGTTTAAGAAGAAGAAAAGAAACCATAAAAGATATTGATATACTTGCAATAGTAGATGATCCTTCCTCTGTGATGGATAGGTTTGTTAAGTTCCCAGATGTCCAGAGTGTCCTTTCAAAAGGACAGACAAAGTCAAGTATAAAACTTCTTAATGGTGTAAATGTAGATATAAGGGTTCTTGAACAGAAATCGTTTGGTGCAGGTATGCATTATTTTACAGGCTCAAAAGAACATAATATTGCTATTCGTGACAGGGGCAAAAAACAAGGATTAAAAATAAGTGAATATGGGATATTCAGGGCAGAAGACGAATACCCTCTCGGAGGCGCAGCAGAAGAGGAAATATTTAAGTCTGTGGACTTACAATTTATACCTCCTGAATTAAGGGAAAACAGAGGAGAAATAGAACAAGCAGAAAAAGCAAGTCTACCGAAGCTTATTGAATTAAAGGATATAAAAGCTGACCTGCAGGTTCATACTGTTGCAACCGATGGAAGAGATACCATAGAACAGATGGCGGAAAAAGCAATCTCTTTGGGGTATAGTTATCTTGCAATAACAGACCATTCAAAAGAAGTGAAGATTGCACATGGACTTGATGATAAACAATTATTGAAGCATATAGAAAATATAAGAAAAATATCTGAAAGATTTAAGAATTTTAATTTGCTTACAGGTATTGAGGTTGATATACTTGAAGATGGGAACCTTGATATATCAGATGAGGTATTAAGGCAATGCCAGATTGTAATAGGAGCTGTGCACTATCATACCAAGATGGGAGAAGAACAGATGACGAAAAGAATAATAAAGGCTATGAAAAATTCTTATCTTAATATACTTGGACATCCTACGGGAAGAATTATCATGGGGAGAGAATCTTATGCTGTGAATATAAAAGATATTATAAAGTGTGCGGTTGATTATAATGTTATTTTTGAAATAAATGCGCATCCTCAACGGCTTGACCTTAATGATATCAATACAAAACTTGCAAGGGATATGGGTGCTAAATTTGTGATATCAACAGATGCACATTCAACATCACAGATGGAGCATATGAGGTTCGGTATTTTTGTTGCAAGAAGAGGTTGGCTTGATGCAAAGGATGTGATAAATACATTGCCTTTGGATAAGATGCTTAAAACACTGAAAAGGTAGTAGATAGCAGGTAGGTGGAAAGGAGATATATGAAAATAAATCTTTCGGTTCCGGTGGATGACCCGGCGCATCCATTACATAATACTTTTGAATATTTAATCCTGAATAAACAGGGCAATAGAAATATAGCAGATGTTATGGAAGATTTTATCCGTATAGACAAGGCATCCTGGCAGTTGAATGTATTAGAGGAACAAGAAGACGTAGCAGAGTTTGTGAACAGGCAGGCTCAGATTTTTGTATCAGCAATAAGAGGTTATATAATACCCAACCTTTTTTCATTTGTCAAGACTTTTCCGCAGGATCCACAACTGCATTGCGTCTTAGGATATGCAGCCCAAATGGTTGGGAAATATTCATTGGCATTAAAAGAATATCTTCTTGCGATTGAATACAGTGAAAAAACAACACATATACATTTTCTTTTTGCCCAGTTGTGTTGGACAGTGGCAAATGAAAGATACTATGGCAGGAGAAGGAAAAAAGATTTTAGATTTTATTGTGATATGGCAATCCGTTCTGTTGATAGGGTTTTATCGGTTGAACAGGATAACACAGAAATGCTTGTTTTAAAAGGCGTTATACTCGGAGCATGCGGGGTCAGGAAATTGAAGGAAGGCGTAAAGGCCCTGTCAGCGGCATGCAGTATAGAGCCTGAAAATTTCTGGAATCACTGGGAACTTGCTAATCTCTGTGAAAAGTTCGGAAATATAAGAGAGGCATTTTTTGCATATAAAAAAGCAAAAGATGTTGCATCAGATGACCCGGATCTTGCTGATATGGCGGAGGAAAAAATTTCATTTCTAAAGAAAAGTTTTAAAAGAAAGATAGGCAAAAATGAAGGTACTTGGTATTCTGGGAAGTCCAAGAAGAAACGGTAACACAGAGATTCTTCTGGACCAATTTCTTGAAGGAGCAAGAGAAGCAAAGGCCACGGTTGAAAAGATTGTGCTTAATGAATTAAATTTCAGAGCCTGTCAGGAATGTAGTGGGTGTCGTAAAACAGGTATCTGTGTATTGGATGATGAACTAAAACAATTTTATCCTAAGATTTTAGATTCTCAGATAATTGTTATTGCCTCTCCTATATTTTTTGGAAGCCCTACGGCACAAATTAAGGCAGTAATAGATAGATGCCAGTGTCTGTGGGTTGTCAAATATATTTTAAAGAAGAAATTAAAAGACAAAAAAGCAGCAGGTTTTTTTATAAGTGTAGGAGGAATGAAAAGAACAGATTTTTTTAAGTCTGCAGAAAGTCTGGTCAAAATATTTTTTGCAATCACAGATACGGATTATAAGGGAAAACTCATTTATTCAGGTGTAGATAAAAAAGGACAGATAAAAGAAGTTAAGGGTGCATTAAAATCAGCCAGAGAAAGTGGTAAAAATATCGTCAAGAGTTTTGTTTAACTTCTTGAAATTCCGATATAAGAATGAAATACTTGTTTAATCTTTAATGTTGGAATTTCAGAACCCCCGTCGGGTCAACTTGACCAAATACTGATTATGAGGGTATAATTAAGTTTATGGATATAAAAAATGTTTGGCTTATTCTATATAGTGTGGTTCTTATTCTTTTGGCACTGTATTCTCTTCATATCTGTATCCTTGTTATACTGTCCTGGTGGCACAGAAAAGACAGTGTTCAGAAGACTCCTCTTCCGGATGACCTGCCAATGGTTACCATTCAATTGCCTGTGTATAATGAACGGTATGTAATAAAAAGGCTTATTGATTCGGTTTGTAGTCTTGACTATCCTGCTGATAAAATGCATATACAGGTGCTTGATGATTCAGATGATATCACGAAAGATATATCAAGACAGATTGTTGCAGAATATAAGGAAAAAGGTTTTGATATAGAACACATCCATAGGGATGTCAGGTTTGAGTTTAAGGCAGGGGCCCTGAAACAGGCGTTGGCTACCGCAAAAGGTGAGTTCATTGCAATATTTGATTCTGATTTTACTCCGCCTAAAGATTTTTTAAAATCTCTTCTGGTGTATTTCTCAAGTGAGAAAATAGGAATGGTGCAGGCAAGATGGACACATATCAATCCGAACCATTCAATTCTTACAAAAGTACAGGCAATGATGCTTGATATACATTTTTTGGTTGAACAGCCTGCTAGATTTTATGCAGGTTGTTTTATAAATTTTAACGGTACAGCCGGTATCTGGAAGAAACAATGTATTATTGATGCAGGAAACTGGTCAGGAGAAACGGTTTCAGAGGATATGGATTTAAGTTACAGGGCACAAATGAAAGGATGGAAATTTATATATGCCCATGATGTGCTTGTGCCTGCTGAACTTCCGATATATGTATCTGCTTTTAAGTCTCAGCAGTATAGGTGGGCACAGGGAACATTTCAGTGTGCCAAGAAACACACCTGGGCATTATTATCTTCAAAAATGGAATTTTTTAAAAAAATCCAGGCCATTATACATCTTACTAACTATCTGTCCTACCCGCTGCTTTTCTTGTGGGGAGTAGTGCTTCTGCCTGTTTCTATAGGTTTTAATAGAATACATCCCAATATTTCATTGATTCATATAATTACAATTTATGTTGTCGCAATAGGCAACCCGCTGTTAGCCTGTCTTTATGCAAGAAGTTGTTCAACACCCGGTGGTAGGCATAGGGTGAGTTGGACACTGCATAATATAAAACTTCTTCCCGCATTTCTTTTTGTTAATTGCGGGATGTGTATTAATAATACATTTGCAATATTAAAAACTATATTTACAAATCAAAAACCGGTGTTTATAAGGACACCAAAGTTTGGTATAGAGAAAAAAACAAGGTTTATTCCTTCAGATTATTCTGTTCCTTATAATAAAATTATTTTTATAGAAATAATTTTAGGTTGTTTTTGTTTGTGGAAAGCAATATATTTTGCCATTAACGGTGCTATATATACCAGCCCGTTTTTTTTAATATATTCAGTGGGTTTCTTTTACATGGCAGGGATGGAGATTTTACATAGACCACATAGAAAGCAGGAAGTTGTTTAAGAATGGATATAAAAAAGATTGCAAAAGAAAATGTTCTTGCCTGTAAGCCGTATAAGGGGGGGAAGCCCATTGATGAATTAAAAAGGGAGATGGGTTTAAAGAATGTTATAAAGATTGCCTCAAATGAAAGCCCTTTTCTTCCCCCTAAAAATGTTTTAAGGGCATTAGAACAAGGATTATCTTCAATCAATCGCTATCCTGACGGGGATTGTTATTATTTAAGATTGGCACTTTCAAAAACTCTTAAAGTTCCCGGTAATATGTTTACATTCGGCAATGGTTCGGATGAAATTCTTGTTCTTACATTGATGGGTTTCTTAAAAAAAGACGAAGAGGTAATAATTGCAGAGCCTACATTTCTTGTTTATAAAATAGCAAGTCTTATTCAGGGGGCAAAACTGAAATTTGTCCCTCTTAAAAACTATAGATATGATTTGCCTTCTATGGCAGGTGCGGCAACAGATAAGACAAAAATTATATTTATTGCGAACCCCGACAATCCGACCGGAAGTTATATTACTGAAAAGGAACTAAAAGGTTTTTTAAAAAAAATTCCAAACAGTATAATTGTTGTTTTAGATGAGGCATACAGGGAGTTTGTATGCGCAAAGGACTATCCTTTTAAGACCGTTGATATGGTAAGATCATACCCTATCATAGTAATGAGGACATTTTCAAAAATCTATAGCCTTGCAGGAATAAGAATTGGTTATGCAATATCTGATCCTGATATTACAGATGTATTAAACAGAGTAAGAGAGCCATTCAATGTGAACAACCTTGCCCAGATAGGGGCAACAGAATCTTTAAAAGATAAAAAATATGTCCAAAAAGTAAGAAAGTTTATATCTGAACAAAAGTCTTATCTTTATAAAGAACTTGAAAGGCTGAATATCAGGTTTGTCCAAAGCCAGACAAATTTTATACTTTTAATATTTGATTTTCAGGGGAAAGAGGTTTATGATTTTCTTCTTAAAAAAGGAATAATTGTAAGGGATATGTCAGGTTGGGGGCTTGAAAACTGTATAAGAATTACAGTGGGGCTTCAACAAGAAAATAGACTATTCATAAAATATTTAGAAGAGTTCATAAAAAACAGATGACAGCTGACTGGTAACTGGTAACAGGGAAAACATAATCTCTCCTAACCTCTCTTTTAAAAGAGAGGAAAAAATCTCTCTATCCTCACCCCAGAGGGTGTCCCCGAAAGAGGTAAAAATTTCCTCCCTCTTTTTGTAAAAAAGGGTGGGTGGATTATGGTTTGAATTTTTAATGTGGAAATTTATGTTTGTTTGGGATTTCTGGTACCTTTTGGGTGTGTTTCTTGGAACTTGGAATTTGATGACAGGCATAAGGGGTAAAGGTAAAAAATTAAGGTTGAGACGGACGGCAAGCAGGGAGGTTAAAATGGTAGGAAAAATGATAAGGTTAGAACGGATTATGAACAGGGTTTCAGGCAGAACAGTTATTGTTCCTATGGATCATGGTGTTACACTTGGGCCTATCTCAGGTATTGTAAATATGAAACAAACCATAGACAGGATAGCAGATGGCGGTGCAAATGCGGTTATTGTTCATAAAGGCGTTGTAAGAGCAGGGCACAGAGGTTCCGGAAAAGATATAGGACTTATTATACATCTTTCTGCAAGCACTTCTCTTTCACCTGACCCAAATTCAAAAACACTGGTTTGCAGTGTTGAAGAGGCAATATTTCTTGGTGGCGATGCAGTATCTATTCATATAAATTTAGGTGCAAGCACAGAACCACACATGCTTGCACAGTTTGGGGCGGTTGCAAAAGATTGTCAGAGGTTTGGGATACCACTCATTGCAATGGTGTACACAAGAGGGAAAAAGATTACAAGTGAGTTTGAGGTTAAATATGTCCGACACGCTGCCCGCGTGGGTTCAGAATTGGGGGCTGATATTGTAAAGATAAATTACACAGGAAGTCCTGAAAGTTTTAAGGAGGTTGTAGAGGGATGCCCGGTACCTGTTGTGATTGCAGGAGGTGAAAAGGTTGAAACGGATGAGCAGTTATTGAAAATGATAGATGGAAGTCTTATTGCAGGTGGTGCAGGTGTTTCAATAGGCAGGAACACATTTCAGCATAAAGACCCGACAAAAATCGTCCAGGTAATAGGACAGATGGTCCATAAAAATCTGCCGATAAAAGATGCATTAAAGATGTTAAAAGAATAGGGGATGGTCCACAATATAAAACGCATTAAATACTTGCGTTTTATTGATTACACAGATTTTGAAAAGATTACACAGATTAAAGACCTGGTTAATCTGTGTAATCTGCTTTTTAATCTGTGGAATCAGGGTTAAAGGGTTATATGCAACAAAAAAAAGTATGGATAAAAATTGAAAAGTGGGATAAGGATGCTGTTATTGCAAGCCTTGAATCAGGAGCAGATGCCGTAGTGCTCCCCTGTGGCTATACTCAAAAAGTCAGAGAATTAGGGAAAATACAGGTTATCTCTTCTGACGGAGATTTAAAGCCTGATGTGGATGTTGAAAGGGTTGTGATTGATAGCAAAGAAGATGAAAAAAAGGCACTAACACTTTCCAGGACAAAAACTGTAATTGTAAGCACTCCGGATTGGACAGTTATACCCCTTGAAAATCTTGTTGCCCGGTCTGAATCCATATTTGCAGAAGTTAAGGATTTTGAACAGGCAAGGCTTTGTCTTCACATCCTTGAAAAAGGGGTTGCCGGGATTGTTCTTGTGAATTCTGATATAGGAGAAATAAAAAAGACAATTTCTTTTATCAAACAGATCTCACCTTCTTTACAGATTCAAAAGGCCCAGGTTGTATCTACCCGTGCCATTGGTATAGGAGACAGGGTTTGTATAGACACAACCTCCATAATGAAAAAAGGCGAGGGAATACTTGTGGGCAATACCTCATCAGGTTTTTTTCTTGTCCATGCTGAAACAGAAGAGAATCCATATGTGGCTTCCCGTCCTTTCCGTGTCAATGCAGGTGGTGTGCATGCATATTGTATAACCTCTTGGGGTAAAACAATGTATCTTTCCGAACTAAAATCAGGCGATGAGGTTTTAATTGTTGATTATAAGGGAAAAAACAGGCTCGCATCTGTGGGAAGAATAAAGATAGAAACAAGGCCTATGCTTCTTATTGAAGCAAAAGTATTAGAAAGCCCAATATCCCTTATCCTTCAGAATGCCGAAACAATTAATCTTACCTGTGAGAGCGGAGAACCTGTATCGGTGACAAAATTAAAACCGGGTGATAATGTGCTTGTATATATAGAAAAATCCGGAAGGCATTTTGGTATCCAGGTAGAAGAAACAATCGTTGAAAGATAACGGATGTAACGGAGGTAGGATTGTCTTATTTTCGTGGCGGTGTGCACCTTAAAACAAATAAAGAATTAACAAGATCTTTACAGATAAAGAACGCTCAAATTCCATCAAAGGTATTTATACCCCTTGTTCAGCATATGGGTGTCCCTTGTGAAAATGTTGTGCAGGTGGCAGACTCTGTAAAAAAAGGAACCACAATAGGCAGGTGCGATAAGTTTGTGGGCGCAAGTATTCATTCAAGCATATCCGGGAAGGTATTAAAAATAGAAAAATGGAATCATCCTGTCTTTGACTGTTATGATGGCGTATGGATTGAAAATGACGGGAAAGAAGAATCTGAAAAATTTGAAAAATCTAATTTTCAGACCTCTGATGTTCATACAATAAGAAAAAGGATACAGCAGGCAGGTGTTGTCGGTATGGGAGGAGCGGGTTTTCCTACGCATGTAAAATTAAGTCCACCGCATGAAAAAAAAATAGAGGTTCTCATAATAAATGGTGCCGAATGTGAGCCATATATTACATCAGATTACAGGCTAATGCTTGAAAACCCCAAGCAGATATGGAAAGGTGTCCGATGGATGGCAAAAGCATTGGGTGTAAATAAAGCGATTCTTGCAATAGAAGACGATAAAAAAGAATGTTTAGACTCTATGTCAAAAAACATCTCTTTCGACGGGCTGGATATACAGGTAAAGGTTCTTCCTGTTATGTATCCACAGGGAGCGGAAAAACAGGTGATATTTGCACTCACAGGAAAAGAGGTACCCTCGGGGGGCGGGCTTCCAATGGATGTGGGCGTTGTGGTGCAGAATGTCGGAACCTGTTTTGCGGTTCATCAGGCACTGGATGAGGGGAAACCTCTTTATGAAAGAATTGTTACGGTAACCGGAAAGGGAGTTAAAAATCCTTCTAATTTAAGAGTAAGAATAGGAACAACATTTAAGGATTGCATAGAACAGTGTGGAGGATTAACCGAAGATGCATACTCAATTGTAAGCGGTGGTCCTATGATGGGGATTGCCCAGCATACAATGGACACGCCTGTTATAAAAGGAACATCGGCAATTCTTGTTCTTACAAAAGAAGATGTGCATCAACAAGAAGAAATGCGGTGTATAAGATGTGGCCGTTGTATAAGGTCCTGCCCTATAATGTTATCTCCTACACTTCTTGCAGGTTTTATAAAAAAAGAAAACCTTGATCTGGCAAAAAGGTACAATGTAATAGATTGCATAGAGTGCGGGTGTTGCGATTTTGTTTGTCCTTCACATATCCCACTTGTGCACTGGCTCAAGTTCGGGAAAATGCTTTTAAGAGACAAGAAATGAAGGAAAAATCTTTTTATGTGAAATCATCTCCGCACATACACTCAGGTGCAAGTGTGCAAGGTATAATGTTTACTGTTATTGCCGCACTTATTCCTGCTGGGATTGCAGGGGTATGGTATTTTCGTTTTAATGCACTGATATTGATGTTAACCTGCACAGTTGTTTGTATTTTAACAGAAGCAGTGATACAAAAAATAAGAAAAGTCCCCATAACAATTTCAGATGGAAGCACTATCTTAACAGGACTTTTGCTTTCCTTTAGTTTGCCTGCTTCTCTTCCAGTCTGGATGGCTGCTGTGGGTTCTTTTTTTGCTATTGCAATTGCCAAACAGGCATTTGGAGGATTAGGTTGTAATATATTTAATCCCGCTCTTGCTGGAAGAGTTTTTTTATTAACCTCTTGGCCAAAGCAGATGACCTCATGGGTTAGCCCTTTTTCGCTTGATGCGATATCTTCTGCAACACCGCTTGCCATAGAAAAATTGAACTTACAAAAACCCATCCCGAACATTTTTGATATGTTAGTGGGAAACAGAGCCGGCTGTATCGGTGAAACTGCAATAATACTTCTTGCCCTTGGGGGTATATTCCTTGTATATAAAAATATCATCACCTGGCATATACCGGTAACATTTATTTTTACTCTGGGAATTTTGGGTTGGTTATTTGCAGGTGATGAAATATTTAAAATGAATCCTTTATTTTATCTAATGGCAGGTGGAGTAATATTGGGTGCAATATTTATGGCAACGGATTATGTAACAAGTCCTCTTACAGAGCGGGGCAAGATTATTTTTGGTTTTGGATGCGGGTTTATAACATTTATTATTCGTGAATTTGGTGGTTTTCCTGAAGGTGTTGCATACTCAATACTTCTTATGAATTGTCTTGTCCCGTTGATTGACCGTCTAACGCAAGACAGAGTGTTTGGCACAATCAAAAGAAAGATGGCGTTATGAAAATATTTAGAGAATACAAGCCGGTGATAATACTTTTTATCATATCTATTATTGCATCAGGGTCACTTGCACTTACGCAGGTTATAACAATCCAGACCGTTATATCAAACCAAAAGGCAAGGGAAAAGGCTATGATTTTATCAATTCTTCCGGGCGCTCATTCATATCAATTGAAAAACACTTCTTTCGGAAAACAATATTTTGAAGGATTTTCTGAAACAGCACAATCTATAGGATATGCAATATATGCTCAAGGGCGTGGTTTCAGAGGACCCATTAAGATATTAGTCGGATTTTCAAAAGATGGCATAATATTTAATATAAGAATATTTGAGCATAAAGAGACCCCCGGACTTGGAGCAGGGATAACTCAAGCATGGTTTGTTGGGCAGTTTGATGGGAAAAAAATATGTGAATTAAGCCTTGATAATATCCAAGCCATAACAGGCGCAACAATATCTTCTCGTGCGGTTGTTGAGTCAGTAAAAAAATCTGTTGAAGAATTCTTAAAAAGTGTAGAAAAATGATAATTGTTTTTTCAATACTAACAATAGGAACACTCGGTTTGTTATTTGGGATCGGACTTACCATTGCTTCACAGCGGCTTCTAATATCTGAAGACATAAGGCTGGGGAGGATTATGTCTATCCTTCCTGGCTCTAACTGTGGTGCCTGCGGCTTTGTAGGTTGTCATTCTCTTGCAGAGGCGATACTTCAGGGAAAAGCAGATGCAAGTTCCTGTGTTCCGGGTGGAGAAGATGTTGTAAATCGGATTGCAGAATTTTTAGGATTGCTTCCCTCTACTGGAACAAAGCGACAGCAGATGGTTGCTGCGCTTTTTTGTTATGGCGGAATAAATGCAAAAAACAGGATGCAGTATCAGGGAATAGAAGATTGCAGGGCCGCATCCTTGCTTTTAGGGGGACAAAAACAGTGCAGGTTTGCCTGTCTTGGGAAAGGTACCTGTGTTACGGTTTGTCCGTTTAATGCCATAAAAATGAAAGAAGAAGGGCTTCCAATCATAGATACGAATAAGTGCAGAGCCTGTCAGAAATGTATAAAAATATGCCCCAAAAATGTTGTTCATCTTATTTTAAAGGAAAAGCATGTAAAAGTCAGATGTTCCTCGCATGACAGGGGTAATGTTGTTGTTCATGTTTGTTCTGTCGGTTGTATTGCCTGCAAAAAATGTGAAAAAGTTTGTTCATTTGATGCAATACATGTTATAGATAATCTTGCTGTAATTGATTATAAGAAATGCACAGAATGTTTAGAATGTGTCAAAGCCTGTCCCCGGCATATCATCACACAGGACATAAGTGTAAATAATTTTGCATAAAAAACTTGTTGTACAGGACAAGGAGGATATATGTCAGATGTAAAAGAATTAAATGAAACAAATTTTGAATCGGTTATCTCTAATTCGGCACCGGTGCTGATTGATTTTTTTGCCCCCTGGTGTGGTCCCTGTAAGATGATGTCTCCTATAATAGACCGGGTGGCAAAAGAATTTGAAGGAAAGTTAAATGTATATAAAATAAATATTGATGAAAACAAGACACTTGCATCAAGGTATGGTATAATGTCAGTTCCCACACTTATATTTTTTAAAAGTTCCAAAGAAGTTACAAGAAGTGTCGGGCTTGTTAATATAGGTGAAATAAAAAGAAAGATAGAAGATATTTTAAAGCAATAATAAAGAGGGTTAAAAACAGATGGAACAGATTACAGTAAAAGAATTACTTGCAGCGGGGGTTCATTTCGGGCACCAGACCAAAAGATGGAATCCAAAGATGCAACAGTACATCTTTGGAGAAAGAGAAGGTATCCATATTATAGATTTGCAAAAAACGCATCAAAAACTTTTAGTTGCAATGAATTTTTTAAAAAGTATAGCAGAGAAAGGGGAGGACATACTTTTTGTCGGAACTAAAAGACAGATAAAACAAATTGTTGAGGAAGAGGCCGGAAGGTGCGGCGTATTTTATATAAGCAATCGTTGGCCAGGCGGTCTTTTAACAAACTTCGAAACTATTCGTCAATCTATGAAGCAGTACAACAACTTGCAGGGTATTGAGACGGATGAAAGGAAAAATCAGTATACGAAAAAAGAGATTTTAAAATTTGTTAGGATAAGACAAAAGATAGAAAAAACACTGGGTGGTATTGTTTCTATGAATAGGCTTCCATCTGTTTTGTGTATTATTGATGTTAACAAGGAAGTTTTATCAGTAAAAGAGGCAAACAGTTTAGGTATCCCGGTTGTTGGAGTTGTTGATACAAATGCTAATCCAGAGCCCATTAAATATCCTGTTCCGGGCAATGATGATGCAATGCGTTCTGTCAAAACATTGCTATCATGTTTTGCAGATGCAGTATTAGAAGGTAAAAGGGTTTTTGAAGAAACACACCCTGCAAAAGAAGTATCATCTTCAATAGAAGAAACAAAACACAGTGCAAACATTGAAGAAGAAATAACAGAAGAAAAAGCAAAAAAGCCTTTTTTTAAGAAAAGCCCATATCGGTGGAAAGAAAAACAAGACAGAAAAAATAAAACAAAAATATAAGTCTGTTGCATAACCGCTCACACACCCAAAGGGTACCTGAGTAGAAATGTGGTTGTGCAACGGGCTCAAACAACGAGGAGGATATCGTAGATTATGGCAGATACACTGGAACAGATCAGAGAGCTTCGTTTTAAGACAAGCGCAGGGGTTGGTGATTGCAGACAGGCATTAGACCAATCAAGAGGAGATATAAATCTTGCAATAGAAATATTAAGAAAGAAGGGTATTGCTCTTGTTGCTAAAAGGTCGGGAAGAACAACAAAAGAGGGTATGGTTGCATCATATATTCATCACAATGGTAAGTTAGGTGTTCTTGTAGAAATAAATTGTGAAACAGATTTTGTCGCAAAGAACGAGGAATTCCAGTCCTTTGTTAAGGATATAACCTTACAGGTTGCAGCAAGTGCTCCGTTATATGTAAAAAAAGAAGATATTCCTTCTGATGTTTGTGAAAAGGAAAAAGAAATACTGAAAGCACAAATATCGGGGAATAAACCGGCGGTGGCTATAGATAAAATCATTGAAGGGAGATTGCAAAAGTTTTATGAGGAAAAGTGTCTTCTTGAGCAGCCATACGTAAAAGATCCAAATAAAAAAATAAAAGACCTTCTTGGTGAGATAGTGGGAAAGATTGGAGAAAACATTTTAATAAGAAGGTTTGTCCGATTTCAGGTCGGAGAAGAAGTGTAAAGAAAGAAGGAAACAGTATTGGGCAAAAAGGCTGTTTATAAAAGGGTTGTATTAAAATTAAGCGGAGAGGCTCTGCAGGGCGAGGAAGGATTTGGTATAGACCCTGTGGTTGTTAATTCCATTTCACAGCAGATTAAGAATGTCCACTCGCTTGGAGTAGATGTTTCAATTGTTATAGGAGGCGGCAATATATTCAGAGGTAAGGTAGCAGAACAAAACGGTATGGATAGAGCCACAGCCGACTATATGGGGATGCTTGCGACAATAATAAACGGACTTGCGTTACAGGATTCTATGGAAAGGTTAGGTCTAGATACAAGACTTATGACTTCTATACATATCCAGCAGATTGCAGAGCCATATATAAGAAGAAAGGCAATAAGTCATTTTCAAAAAAGCCGTGTTATTATATTCGGAGGGGGGACCGGGAATCCATATTTTACAACTGATACAACAGCGGCACTGAGAGCTATGGAAATCAATGCAGATGTTATTCTAAAAGGAACAAAGGTAGATGGCGTATATTCTGCCGACCCTATGAAAGATAAAACCGCCAAAAAATATAAAAAACTTTCATATATAGATGTACTTAAAAAAGAATTAAAAGTAATGGATGCAACTGCGATATCCCTTTGTATGGATAACAATCTTCCAATAATAGTCTTTAATCTTTTTATCCCTGGCAACATTAAAAAAATTATATTAGGTGAAGATATAGGGACAATTGTGAAGTAGATTTTACTCTTTGGATAATTCTTCCCTAATAAAGAGGATAATGGGGGTGTTTTTTATTAAGGAGGTGTGGCGGTATGGATACAGCAGGTATTATTCGTGAAACTGAAGATAAAATGAGGAAAACAGATGAAGAAACTGCACGACAGTTTGCAACTGTAAGAACTGGTCGTGCAAGCAGGGTTCTTGTGGACGATATAAAAGTAGATTATCATGGAACATTGACATCCTTAAAACAGCTTGCAGCAATAAATATCCCTGACCCTCGTCTTATAGTTATTCAACCATGGGACATAAGTTCAATATCTGATATTGAGCGTGCAATATTAAAATCAGATATTGGTATTACGCCTGTGAATGACGGTAAAGTAATAAAACTTACAATTCCACAATTGACAAAAGAAAGAAGAGATGAGATGACGAGGCTTGCCCGAAAGATAGCCGAAGAAATGAGAGTTTCCCTAAGAAACGCAAGAAGAGCAGCAATGGAAAATTTTAAAGCACTACAGAAAGATGACAGAATTACCGAGGACGATTATTTTAAGTATCAGGAACAGATACAGAAACTTACCGATAAGGCAGTAGAAAAGATAGACACAATGCTTGCAGCAAAAGAAAAAGAATTGGCACTGGTATAAGAGCCGCTAGCTCATCAGGTAGAGCACCACCCTTTTAAGGTGGGTGTGCCGAGTTCGAGTCTCGGGCGGCTCACCATAAACATAGTAGGTAGTAGATAGTAGACAGTATGTAGGAAAAAAATGGTGACAGGCAACCGGTGCTCTGGTGTCTTGACAGAGAAGTCCCCTGACAGGTATGGAAAACGTTAAGAGCATAAATAAAATTGCAAGTGGTGTGATTTATAGCGTCCCCATCGTCTAGAGGCCTAGGACAAGGGCCTTTCGAGCCCTCGGCGGGGGTTCGAATCCCCCTGGGGACACTCGTTTTTTTAGAGTCTGTGAGCATACACACAAGAAGGTCCCGTTGTGCAACGGGTTCTTATTTTTTTATTATGAAAAAATCAATTTTTAATACAATAGAACAGGCAATAAAAGACCTCAAAAAGGGCAGGATGATAATCGTTGTGGATGACGAAAACAGAGAAAACGAGGGGGATTTTATTGTTGCTGCATCTTTTGCTACACCTTCTGCAATAAATTTTATGGCTCATCATGGTAAAGGGCTTATCTGTGTCCCTATGGACGGTTTAAGTATTGATAGGTTGAAGTTAGAGCCTATGGTCCAAAAACTAAAAGACCCTTTCAAAACGGCGTTCACAATATCGGTTGACGCCGCAAAAGGAATTACAACAGGTATATCTGCTTATGACCGTTCTGTTACAATAAAATTACTTGCCAATCCTTCTTCTACATCAGATGACTTTATAAGCCCCGGACATATTTTTCCGTTAAGGGCAAGAGAAGGAGGTTGTCTTGTCCGAGCAGGACATACCGAGGCCTGTGTGGACTTATTAAAGATGGCTGGACTTCCCCCCATCGGTGTAATATGTGAGATTATGTCAAAAGATGGGAGAATGGCACGACTTCCTGAACTTTTAAGTTTTTCTAAAAAATATAAACTTTCAATAATATCCATAGAGGAACTTATAGGCTATAAAAGAAGAAAAGAGAAACTTGTTAAAAAAATTTCCACAACATCTCTTCCGACCCCCTGGGGGATATTTAAACTTTACACATACCAGAGTCTTATTGACGGTAAGTACCACATTGCCCTTGTTTTAACAGATACAGGGGAAAACCTTAAGAAGCCCATTCTTGTCCGTGTCCATTCAGAATGTTTGACAGGAGATGTTTTTAATTCCGGAAGATGCGATTGCGGATTTCAACTAAAAATGGCTCTGGAAAAGGTAAAACAGGAAGGCAGGGGTGTAATTCTTTATATGAGACAGGAAGGAAGGGGCATAGGGCTTGCAAATAAAATAAAAGCATATGAACTTCAGGATAAAGGGCTTGATACTATTGAGGCAAACAAGAGGCTTGGTTTTTCAGCCGACTTAAGAGAATATGGAATTGGGGCACAAATACTTGTGGACCTTGGTTTGCAGAATTTAAGACTTATGACAAATAATCCGCGGAAGATAGTGGGTTTATCCGGATACGGGGTTAGGGTTGTAGAAAGGGTTCCGCTTGAGATAGACCCAACACCCTGGAATAAAAAATATCTTAAAACAAAAAAAGAAAAGTTAAAACATATACTTTCCCATTCGGCAAGAGGTTCATAAGAACAGGTAACTGGTGCACTGGTGCTCAGGTGCTCTGGTACTCAGACAGGAGGTATTTATGTACATTTCAATCAGAGAAGATATCCTGTATCAGGCAGGGTACTTAAGTATTGCAGAAGGGCTTAAGGATTTAGGTCTTGACAGCGTGGAAGTGGAATTTTTTCGGGACTATGCCGTCTATGCAGCCAGTTCCTGGCAGAAGATGTCTTTGGACAGGAATAATTTGGCAGAAACGATAAAAAAATCTTACGAACCTGCCAGCATCAGAATCTGTGCCTTTCTGCTACATAATAACTTCAACTGTGCTGACCGGTCTGGAGAGGTGAACTGGGTAATTGATGTTGTAAGAACTGCAGAAACCCTGAAGATACCAGTCATTCGTATTGATGCCGTCACCGAAGGAGAACTGGAGGAGCCTTTTGAATATAGAGTTAACCGTTTTGTGTCCTGTATAAAGGAAGTTCTTTCTGCCACGGAAGGAAGCCCGGTTCAATTAGGCATAGAAAACCACGGATTACAAGGAAACGATCCGAACTTTTTGCACAGGATCATCAAACAGGTGGACAATATACGGCTGGGCATTAACATGGATACTGGCAATTTTTACTGGTATGGTTTTCCATTGAACGAAGTATATGAAATACTTTCGTCCGTCTCTAAATACACCAAACATACCCATGTAAAGAATATCCGGTACCCGGAAAAGAATCGAAACCGAAGACGGGAAGTTGGGTGGGACTACGAAAAGTATGTCAGTCCTGTTTATGACGGGGACATTGACCATGGGCGGGTCGTCCAGATATTAAAAAGCGCTGGGTATGAAGGGCCTCTTACTATTGAAGACGAAAGCCTGGGTAAATTTGCCAAGCCCGAAGAGAAAAAAGAGGTGTTAAAAAAAGATACGATTTATCTCAAAACTTTGCTTGCGTAATATAAATGCCTTAAAATTAGTTTCCACCGAATAAAAACTGTTGTAAATATTCACTAAACACCGTTCATATTTTAAGCACAGAGGCACAAAGTTTACTGTCTTTTTATCTTCTTTTCTCATGCTTTGTGCTTTTGCTACTTTGTGCCTTCAGGCAACGCAGTTGACTGAATATTTACAATCCCCAGACAAGTCGGGGCAGGCCCTGCGGTGTTCTATCGGGGTTGTGCAACAGGCCCCATAATGGGTATTCTGCCTTTATTATTGATTTAATACCCCCTCCTCGGATTAAATTTCACCTGTAATTATTGCCTTTTTTGGATGCACAGACTTTACAATGTCTCTTAATGACCTTTGCATAAATAATGGAAACTTTTATCGTCTCCATGGTAAATGATAAATATAAATAGGGTCAACTCTATTTTCTCTAAAAAACCAATGTAGTATTATTAAAAAAAGAAAATAGAGTTGACCCTATTTATCCCTGAAGATATTTTTCCATTATTTATGCAAAGGTCAATAATATCCTGTTTATGGCATTCTCATAAAATATTCCGATATTTCTATAACAGTTTATGTATTCTTTTAACGATTTCAATTCAAGACAGAATTCACCCGGGATATACCATATTGTTATTGTTCCAAAATCAGGTAGTTTTGTTTTTGGACATATAGATGTATATTCAGGGACTATAATTGTTATCTGATAATTTGGGAATTGATTCTTAAAAGTTTTTATACTTGGCATCTTAATATCAAGCCCTCATTTTCCACATTTCTTATATGTCTTCATATTTTTTATTTTACTTTTTGTACGAAGCTTATCAATATGCATACTTGACAAAAACTTTCTTACTTGGATAATACTAAAAGTCTATGTGTATGTAGAAAGTTCAAAAATCCCCCCAACTTCAAATCGGGGTGAGATATTTGATATATTTCATGACACTGGTAGTCGCAAGTTCTTTAGCCTGCCACAATGTAAAAAATATAAATACCATGAGGAAAATACCTAGGACTATGGTTACACAACATCCAGATAATGCTGGAAAGGCATTCTGGCTTGGTAAAAGTTTTATTGATAGCCGGGAAGAGGTTAGGGAGTGTTTTATTTCATATCTTGAATTAGGTTGTGAGGAATTTATGTGGGACTGGGAGGGGAAATATGTAGATGAGGCAGTAATTGAGCGGCTCTTTGAAAAAAACCTTTCTTTCTTTAAGGAAAATTCTTTAGGCAAAGATATCTTTCTTACTTATAGATTTCCCAATATCTGGATTGAGAAAGGAAGCTATCGCATCTTACGTGCCTTTGTCAATATCATCACCGCATATGATATTGCTAAAGACATAGGACTTCATTGTCCTCCAATATTTGAAGTTATACTTCCTATGGTAACCCAGGCAGAACAATTGATTTATATCCAAACAAAATTTACCGAGTTATCTCATCTTGTTAGTATGGACTCAACTGCAAAAATCGGAAGTGGAAATCCACCCACTGTTGAGATAATTCCCCTCATTGAAGATATCCCTCATTTGCTTGATATAGATAAGTTACTTGAAAAATATGTAGAGCTTTATAATAAAAATGGGTTAGCAAAAATCAAAAAGCTTGAATACATTCGTCCATTCATTGCCCGTTCTGACCCGGCACTAAATTATGGGTTGGTTCCAGCGGTTCTGGCAGCAAAGATCGCCTTATCAAAATCACATCAGGTATCTTCAAAATTAGGTATTAAAGTCTATCCCATCATTGGTTGTGGCACCGTTCCTTTCAGAGGACATCTTTCGCCTGAAAATATCAAGAATTTCCTGAAAGAGTATCCGGGGATTAAAACAGTGACTATACAGTCTTCTTTCCGATATGACCATCCGCCTGATAGGGTTAAAAAGGCGATAAAAACTCTGAATACAAAATTGCTAAAACCAGATAAAATGACCTTAATAGAAAGCAAAGACTTAAAAGCCCTGGAAGAGATTATAAAGGTTTTCAAGACTTATTATCGCCGAGATATTACTAAAATAGCAGGATTGATAAATGAGACTGCTAAATTTGTTCCTTCACGAAGAGAACGAAGGCTGCATATAGGACTGTTTGGTTATTCCCGGGAATTTACCCGTGGGGTTCATTTTCCTCGCGCCATTACCTTTACATGCTCTCTGTATTCTTTAGGTATTCCACCTGAGATTATTGGCGCAGGCAGGGCATTAAAAATAATTCAAAAAAAAGGTCTTGGAGAAGTTTTGGAAAGGCACTACACTAATTTAAGGTGGGATTTGGAAAGATCTTGCAGATTTGTTAACCGGGAAAATATAAAGAGGCTCAAAAAGAAATATCCGAACTTAAAAGACATAGAAGAAGATTTAAAAATTATAGAAAATACTTTAAAAGTGTCGACAGAGCCTCAAACAAGCAGCCATATCGTCCATAAAAGATTGACCTCAAATATCTTGCTTTTGTTGAAAAAAAAGGAAAATCCCACTATGTTAATTGAAGAGGCAGGAACCTTGAGAGGATTTTTGGGATGACCTATAAACAGGCTCTGGCTTATTTACATAGTCTAGAGAGATTTGGCATTAAATTGGGTCTGTCTAACATAAAAAGGCTCCTTGAAATTTTAGGAAATCCTCAAGTAAAGTTTAAGTCCATTCATATCGCCGGGACAAATGGAAAAGGTTCTACCACAGCATTTATCAGCTCTATATTAAAAGAGGCAGGCTTTAAAGTAGGTAGATACACCTCTCCTCATTTAACTAACTTTAGGGAACGGATAGCCATAAATGGCAGTCAGATACCTGAAGAGAAAGTAGTAGAATTATTAGCTAAAATTAAATCACAAATTAAAAAGATATTCGCTGACTCTGAATTTGGCCATCCGACTTTCTTTGAGGTTCTTACAGCGATGGCTCTAACCTATTTTTTTGAAGAAAAAGTGGATTTTGCTGTCCTGGAGGTAGGGTTGGGAGGAAGATTAGATGCCACAAATGTAGTTGAACCCCTGGTTTCGGTGATAACCAATAGCGACTATGACCACATGGATATATTGGGATCTGAGATTGATTCTATTGCCCGGGAAGATGCCGGGATTATCAAAAAAAATGGCTTGGTAATTACGGCTGCCAAAGGAGAAGCACTTGCAGTAATTGAAAAGGTCTGCCAGCGATGCAATGCGCGACTATTTCAGGTAGGTAGAGATATAAAATGCGAGTTTTTAGAATCAGATTTGGAAAATCAGTCATTTGGGGTAAAAGGGATTTTCTCTGAATTTAAGAATTTGAAAATTTCACTTTTAGGTAAGTACCAACTAATTAATGCCTGCTGCGCTCTTGGCGCGATAGAGCTTCTTAAGTTTCATAATATTTTGCTCAGTGATGAGAATGCAAGGAGTGGGTTGGCCACAACCCGCTGGCCGGGCAGGTTGGAAATAGTGCGGCACGCGCCCCTGGTGATTTTAGATGGTGCCCATAATCATCCCGCAGCAGAACAACTTAAAGGGGCTCTTTTGGAGTTTCTTTCGTGTCCGTTAGCGTATGGGAGAAAAGAGAGGCTAATATTGGTTATTGGGATTCTTAAGGATAAAGAGGTAGAAAAAATTGTGAAAGAACTCGTTCCTTTAGCCTCCAAAGTTGTGGTTACAGCACCAAAAACATCCCGGGCCACCCTGCCTGAGGATTTGTGTAAGGTTGCAGTTAAGTATAATCAGAATGTCATCACCGTAGGGGATGTAGAAGAGGCAGTAAGAGAGTCTTTGAACGAGGCGGGGGGAAATGATATAATCTGCATTACGGGCTCCTTATATACCGTAGGAGAGGCAAGGCAGTTTTTGATGGGGTGAAAAAACAATGTCCAGAAGTAATAGAATTAAAAAAGGCTTGGAGCAGGCGCCACATCGTGCGCTGCTTAAAGCCTGCGGGGTAAAGGATGCAGATTTTGGGAAACCATTCATTGCGGTAGTTAATTCCTGGACAGAGATTGTTCCCGGGCACATTCATTTGCAAGAATTAGCTAAGTCAGTAAAAGAAGGTATTAAATCTGCAGGTGGTGTGCCTTTTGAATTTCACACTATTGCTGTCTGTGATGGTCTGGCTATGGGTCATAAGGGGATGAAGTATTCTTTACCTTCAAGAGATGTAATTGCTAACTCTATTGAGATAATGATTGAGGCTCACGCCTTTGATGGAATGGTGCTTATCCCGGCCTGTGATGAAATTGTTCCGGGACATTTAATGGCTGCTGGCAGACTTGATATTCCTACTATAGCCCTTACCGGTGGCCCGATGCTACCTGGTGCTTTTAAGGGCAGACCTGTAGATATAATTGATGTCTTTGAGGCTATAGGTGAGGTTTCGCAAGGTAAGATGAGCAAAGAGGAATTGAAAGAACTGGAAAGTTGTGCCTGTCCAGGAGCAGGAACCTGTGCCGGGATGTTCAGCGCCAATACCTTAGCCTGTGGAGTAGAAGCATTAGGGTTATCCTTGCCAGGCTGCGCTACTTCTCATGCTTTGGACCCTAAAAAGAAGGATATTGCCAAAGACACAGGAAAACAGATAGTCCATTTGGTAACTCACGAGATTAGCGCAAGAAAGATAATGACTTTTTCCGCTTTTCAGAATTGGATAAGAGTCTCTTTAGCTGTAGCCGGCTCTACCAATGATGTCCTGGAAGTCTTAGCAATCGCCAAAGAATGCGAATTAGAGATTCCTTTAAACCTATTTGACGAACTTTCTAAAACCACACCACATATCTGCAATATGCGTCCGGGTGGCTCTTGGACAATGCAGGATTTAGATAGAGCCGGGGGCGTGCCGGCGATAATGAAGAGGCTTGAACCTCTATTGAACCTAAATTGTCGGACTGTCACAGGAAAAACTATTGGTGAGAATATAGCTGATGCGAAAGTTTTAAATCCGGAAGTAATCCGCTCTTTGGATAACCCAGTTCATCCCACAGGAGGACTTGCCATTCTCTACGGAAATCTGGCTCCCAAAGGAGCGGTAGTGAAACAGACTGCGGTGGTAGAGAAGATGCAAAAGTTTAAGGGCAAGGCGCGGATATTTGACTGTGAGGAAGATGCTCATCAGGCAATACTTACAGGCCAAATAAATAAGGGCGATGTAGTAGTTATTCGCTATGAAGGGCCAAAAGGCGGCCCGGGTATGCGGGAGATGTTAGCGCCAACTTCAGCTATCTGTGGTTTAGGCTTATCTGAATCAGTAGCCCTTATTACTGACGGTAGGTTCTCAGGTGGAACACGCGGCCCCTGTATAGGTCATATATCACCTGAAGCAGCCGATGGAGGTTCCATCGCTCTAATTAAAGAAGGAGACGTCATTTTGATAGATATTCCCAATAGAAGAATAGATTTAGAAGTTTCTGAAGAAGAACTTGAAAAGAGGAGATTGCATTGGCTACCCAAAGAAGGAGAAATTAAAGGATGCCTTTCTCAATACAGAAACAGCGTTTCTAGTGCAGATAAAGGTGCAAGTATAGATACGGGGGATTCTTGTGGAATTAAAAAATAAAAAAATAGCAGTGATTGGATTTGGATTAACCGGAAAAGCAGTAGTTGATTTTCTTCTGAATAAAAAAGCTAATCTTACCGTATTTGACGAAAAGACAGACAAAGAATTTAAAGACTTGGGATTTTTGAAAAAAAAGGGGGTAAGATTTAATTTCGGTCCGTTTGATTTTGATGGGATAGCTCAAACACAGCTTATCGTAATGAGTCCGGGGGTGAGTGCCTTTAGATTTCCTGAATTCAAAAAACTCAAAACACTTGGCAAAGAAGTTATCTCCGAGATTGAGTTAGCATTTAGATTTTTAAAGGGAAAACTAATCTGTATAACCGGAACAAATGGGAAATCTACTACTGCAACCTTGGTGCATCATCTTTTTAAAACTGCAGGAAGAAAAAGTTATCTTTTGGGGAATATCGGCATCCCTTTTATCAGCAGAGTTGAGAGTATAATGGCTGATGAATATGCAGTTGTAGAGGTATCTTGCTTCCAATTAGAGTATGTAAAAACATTTAAACCCAACTATATTATTTTAACCAATATAACTGCAGATCATCTCGACCGATATCCTTCTATGGAATCTTACATAGAAACCAGAAAAAATATTTTTAAAAATATTACCTGTCAGAATAAAGTTATTTTAAACCTTGATGATTCATTGACCCAAAGGCATTTTAACAGGTCAGTCAAAGGAGAAATTTATTGGTTCTCCCGAAGGTCAGAAGTTTCAAAAGGCGCTTTTTTAAGAGGGAATAATTTCATATTTCGGGATCACAACAGGGAGCTCTCTTTTTGTACTTTTTCAGATTTTCAGCTTCCTGGTTTTCATAATGTAGAAAATGCCTTAGCTGCGTCTCTGCCTCCTCTATTAGAGGGACTAAATACAGATCTTATCAAGAAGGGGCTGAGAACATTCAGGGGTTTAAACCACCGAATGGAATTTGTAACCCATTTTGACGGGGTAGATTTCATCAATGACTCTAAGGCTACCAATGTAGATGCTGTTTTGAAGGCGGTCTCAAGTCTTAATTCTGCCCCGGGTCAAATATCGCTCATAATAGGAGGAAGAGATAAGGGAGGAGATTTTTCGTTATTAAAGCCTGCCTTAGCCAATACCCCTATTGATGCAAGTAAAATTAAACTCGTGGTTTTAATAGGTGAGGCTACTTCTAAAATTTGCACCCATCTAAATGGAGTAATCCGCATGAAGAAAGCCCGCAGCATGGAAGAAGCAGTCAGACTCTCTTTTAAGGAGGCAAAACCTAAAGGCGTGGTTTTGCTATCTCCAGGATGTGCCAGTTTTGATATGTTTGATAGCTTTGAGCATCGGGGGGAGATTTTTAAAGAAGAAGTAATGAGGCTGAAGGAACAAGGGTGAAAGAGATATTAAAAAAACTTAAATCCGGCAAGATTACGGTAAAGGAAGCAGAAACTCTTTTAGAGAAGAGCTCTTTTGATAGATTAAAACTTAAATTCGTGGATAAATTGGCAAGGTTAGATATTTACAGACAAGACAGGGCAGGCATTCCAGAGGTTATTCTTGCTGAGGGTAAAAAGCCAACATGGGCAGTTAAACTTATAATAGAAATGACCAAAGCCCAAGGCAGGGCAATAGTTACCCGTGTAGATTCGGCTCTTGTTAAGAAGATAAAAAAATCTATTCCCCGGGGCTTTACTATTAAGGTTTACAATGAGGCTCATATGGTTGTAGTGAAAAAGAGGAGATATAAGGTGGTCGGAACCGGTGGTAAAATTGGACTAATCGCTGCTGGCACTTCTGATATTGGCGTGGCCGAAGAGGCCCGAGTCTTTGCTCAAGAGATGGGCTGTGAGGTTTTATACGGCTATGATGTAGGTATTGCAGGGGTTCATCGGGTGCTTGAACCTTTAAAAGAGATGTTGAGCAATGATGTAGATGTCATTATCGTGGTAGCGGGGATGGACGCTGTTCTTCCTATCACTGTTAAGGGTCTGGTCCATTTACCGGTTATCGGTGTGCCTACCTCAGTAGGATACGGTATTGGCGCTGGCGGTATTGCTCCACTTTTGACTATGCTTCAGTCCTGTTCACCGGGTTTAGCAGTGGTGAATATAGATAATGGATTTGGGGCTGGGGCATTGGCGAGTTTGATCGCCAACAGAGCAGCTAAATTTCGGAAAAATAAAAGGAGGAGGATATGGCTATAAAAGTAGGAGTAAATGGTTTTGGAAGGATTGGTCGTCTTGCAGTGAAGGCGGCTCTTAAAAGGGAAGACATTGAGATTGTTGCTGTAAATGACCTTACAGATTCAAAAACACTGGCACACCTTTTTAAGTATGATTCAACCTTTGGAATATATCCAGGCGATGTTCGTGCAAAAGAAGATGCAATTATTATAGATGGAAAAGGAATAAAGGTTGTTGCTGAAAAAGACCCTGCAAAACTTCCCTGGAAAGATTTAGAGGTTGAATATGTAATAGAATCAACGGGTAGATTTACGGATGCAAAAACTGACCATGATAAGGGTAAGCCGGGTGCTGATGCACATATAAAAGCAGGTGCAAAAAAGGTTATAATCAGTGCTCCTGCAAAAAATGAAGACGGAACATTTGTAATGGGTGTGAATGAAACAAAATATGACTCTTCAAAACACAATATCATATCAAACGCATCCTGTACCACAAACTGCCTTGCACCTGTTGCAAAGGTTTTGATGGATAACTTTGGCATAAGCAAAGGGCTTATGACAACAATCCATTCATACACAAATGACCAGAATATACTTGATTTTCCGCACAAGGATTTAAGAAGAGCAAGAGCAGGTGCGCTCTCTATGATACCGACATCCACAGGCGCTGCAAAGGCAATAGGTCTTGTAATACCCGAACTTAAAGGTAGGCTGGACGGTTTTGCTATCCGTGTTCCTACGCCCAATGTATCGGTTGTTGATTTAACCGTAAATGTTCTTAAAATCGCAACAGCTGAATCTGTAAATGATGCATTCAGAAAAGCAGCATCAGGCTCTATGGGTAAGTATCTTGCGGTATCGGATGTTCCACTGGTAAGCAAGGACTTCAACGGTTGTGAAAAATCTGCAGTAGTAGATGCAGAATACACAAAGGTTATACAGGATATGGTAAAGGTTATTGCATGGTATGATAATGAATGGGGATATTCACTCAGAATTATTGACCTACTGGAATATATAGCAAGTAAATAACCAATGACCAAATCCCAATAACCAAAGAATAGGCGACTGGTGCCCTGGCGCTCTAAGATGAGGGATGATTATTATGGCAAAGAAAACAGTAAGAGATATTGAACTGCAGGGTAAAAGAATATTGATGCGGGTTGATTTTAATGTGCCACTTGATAAGAGTTTAAATATTACAGATGATACAAGGATAAGGGCTGCACTTAATACAATAAGATATTGTATAAAGCAGGGTGCCAAGACAATTCTGATAAGCCACTTGGGAAGACCAGATGGCAAGGTTGTAGAATCTATGAGGCTGGGTCCTGTTGCAAAAAGGCTTGAGGAACTTTTAGGCAAAAAGGTGTTATATGTTAAAGATTGTATAGGAGATGAGATTAGAAGTATATCTTTGAATATGTCATCAGGCGATGTGGTTCTTCTTGAAAATGTAAGATTTTATCCGGAAGAAGAGGCAAATGACCTTGAATTTTCAAAAAAGATTGCCTTACTGGGCGATATATTCGTAAATGATGCATTTGGAACAGCCCACAGGGCACATTCATCTACAGAAGGTGTGGCACACTTTCTTTCTTCTGTTGCCGGTTTTTTGATGGAGAAGGAAATAAAATATATTGGTGATTCGCTTGCAAATCCCAGAAGGCCCTTTGTTGCTGTTTTAGGAGGTGCAAAGGTATCAGACAAGATAAATGTTATAAAAAATATTCTTAATATTGTAGATACCTGTCTTATCGGTGGTGCAATGGCTTATACATTTTTAAGAGCACAGGGCTGTGAGGTTGGAGATTCCAGGGTAGAAGGAAAAATAACGGATAAAAAAGGCAAAGAAATAGATATTCTGAAGATCGCAGGTGAGACACTGGAGATGGCAAAACAAAAAAACAAGGAAATACTTTTGCCTGTTGACCATATCATTGCAGATAAGTTTGATCCATTTGCAAACAAAAAGACCGTTGATACACCTGAACTTTGCAAGGGATGGATGGCACTGGACATAGGTCCGAGAGCAAGGGAAATTTATTCAAAACAAATAATAGGTGCAAAGATGGTTATGTGGAACGGTCCTATGGGTGTATTTGAGATGAAGGGGTTTGAACAGGGAACACTTTCTATTGCCAAAGCCTGTGCGGAATGTACCAAAAAGGGCGGTATTACAATAGTAGGTGGCGGAGACAGTGTTGCAGCTGTTCAGCAGATGGGCTTTACAGATAGCATCACACACATCTCCACAGGTGGAGGTGCATCACTTGAATATATGGAGGGCAAGGTTTTGCCCGGGATTGCAGCATTACAGGAGAAATAGTGAAAAGAAAACCGCTTATTGTCGGCAACTGGAAGATGTATGAAAATTGTAAAGAGGCAAAGTCTCTTGCACAGGCAATTTTGGATGGATGTAAGGATATTAAAAATGTTGATATTACAATATGTCCCGCCTTCACCTCATTATATGTCGTAAGAGAAATTATTAAAGATACGAACATTGAACTTGGCGCACAGGATATGTTCTGGGAAAAAGAAGGCGCATATACAGGGGAAATATCTGCCAGTATGCTTAAAAGTATAGGTTGCAGGTTTGTAATAATAGGGCATTCCGAAAGAAGACAGTATTTTAATGAAACCAATGAAAATGTAAATAAGAAGATAAAATCTGCACTTTCCGAAGGACTTACCCCTATTGTGTGTATTGGCGAAAGACTTGATGAAAGAGATAAGGGACAGGCGTTTGGAGTTGTTGCGGACCAGATTGCAGAAGTGTTGGCGGGACTTAATAACAATGATGTATTAAAAATAGTTATTGCATATGAACCTGTATGGGCAATAGGAACAGGAAAAACTGCCACACCCCAGATAGCACAGGAGATACATTCTTATATAAGAAAAATTATAGCAACAGCAACATCGCAAGGTCTAGCGAACAGCATAAGAATACTGTATGGAGGAAGCGTAAGACCGGATAATATAAAAGGGCTTTTAATGGAACAGGATATTGATGGTGCATTGGTTGGCGGTGCAAGTCTTAACATAGAATCATTTATATCAATAATAAAAGAGTGCGAACAGTAAAAAGCAATCTAAATACTCTTTTCCATAATAAAAAAAGCCTTCCAGACTAAAGTTTTAGTCTGGAAGGCTTTTTTTATCGGCCCTATGCTCCTACAACATTATTTGCCTGTTTACCTTTTGGTCCGTCCACAACATCAAGTGTTACTTTCTGTCCTTCTACGAGTGTTTTAAACCCATCACCACCGCCGATGGCAGAAAAATGGACGAATACATCTGTTCCTTCGTCCAAGGTTATAAACCCATAACCCTTGCGTTTGTCAAACCACTTCACTGTTCCTGTTGCCACTACCTACTCCTTTCTCTTGCCCCTATGACTTAAAAATCAGGGGTTGTAAATATCCCCCGACTGAAATTTTAGCCGGGGGGATAAAATCAGGATTCCCAACGCAAAAGCCTTGAAGCCACACGGCGTCCTAAAGATACTTATTGCTACCAAATCGGAAATTTTCTATAAAAACCTAATTTTATCAAATACCCTATTTCTGGATACGGGTAAATTCTATCAAAAATTTATATACTTGTCAAGAAAAAAATTTGCTGTGTTACCCCATTAAAAAATTCCCGCCTTTCTAATGGGGTGGTTTGTTAAAAAATTGACTTTTAATATAGGAAATAATATATTATAATAATTAACATTAAGGAAGGGAGGATATATGATGAAGAAATTTTTCTTATTGTTAGTTGTTTGTCTAATAACTTTTCCCACCTATTCACAGAAGGAAAAAGAAAGTGCCACAGAGCAGGCAAGGGTGCTAAGTCAGGCGTTTGTTGAAGTTGCAAAAAAGGTAAGTCCCGCTGTTGTAAGTCTTGCTGTAGAAAGAGAAATTAATGTTCCACATCGTGGTTTTAGATTCTTTGATGAATATGATTTTTTTAGGGGGACACCTTTTGAAGATTTTTTTAAGAGGATGGAACCAAGAACGCCAAGGCAAAGACGGCCGCAGCATCGTCCAAGACAAAGAGGGGCCGGAAGCGGTGTGATAATTGATAAAAGAGGCTACATTCTTACGAACAATCATGTTGTTGAAGGAGCGGATAGGATAACTGTTAGATTAGGCGATAAATCAGAATTTTCGGCAAAAGTTGTTGGTAAGGATCCAAGAACAGACCTTGCTGTAATAAAGATTGAGCCCAAGGAGGGACAGGAGCTGCCCATAGCAAGTATGGGAGATTCAGATAAGATTCAGATTGGTGAATGGGTTATGGCAATAGGTCAGCCATTCGGTTTTGAACATACTGTAACAGTTGGCGTTATAAGCGCAAAAAGCAGGGCAGGGCTGGGCACAGGCAGATTTGAAGACTTCATACAGACAGATGCTTCTATAAATCCTGGAAACAGTGGTGGTCCTCTTATAAATATTGATGCAGAGGTGATAGGGATAAACACGATGATATATGGAATTGGAACAGGAATTGGTTTTGCAATACCGAGCAACCTTGCAAAGAAAGTAATGAATGACTTAATAAAAGAGGGTAAGGTTACAAGGGCGTGGATTGGTGTAAGCATACAACCTGTGACAAAAGATATGGCAAAATCCTTAGGTATGGAAGAACTTAAAGGAGCAATAGTTTCAGAGGTGCATCCTGATAGTCCCGCACAGAATGCCGGTATTGAAAGATATGATGTGATAAGAACAATTAATGGAGAAAAAATTGAAACTGCAGACGATGTTGTAAGAAAGATAATGTTAAAAGAAGTCGGACAAAGAATAAGAATATCTTTGTTAAGAAATGGGAAACCATTAGATGTGTGGATAACTACTGCACAGATGCCCTTGGATTTAGAAAAGACAGATGTTGAAGAAGGTGAACAAAGAAAAGAAGAGATAGGTATTGGCGTAGAAAATCTTACAGACCAATTAAGAGAAAGGTTTAATATTCCGAAAGATGCAAAGGGGGTTATTATAAATGAAGTGTTAGAAGGAAGTCCTGCTGAGTTTGCGGGGCTAAAGCCTGGACAGGTTATTGAAGAGGTTAACAGAGTGCCCGTATTATCTGTAAGTGACTATAACAGGGAAATTTTAAAGGCAGATTTGAAGAGGGGTATTCTGTTGGGTATCCGTGAAGGAAGGAGAAGATTTATTGTTTCTTTGAGAGCAGAATAATTGGATGCCAAGATATCAAGTGTCAGAGCATAGGTAACTGGTGAAAGCCATATATTTTATTCCGTATACCGTTAAAGTGCTTGGAATTTAATTTCGTGGTACCCACGATAGTGGGCCGTTTGATTTTTTGAACTTTTTTCTTCAGGTGAGCGATTGTGCTCACAGGCTCTTGAAATAAACTTATGGGGGAAGATACTTTTAAAAAAATTGTTCAAATTGCATTAGAAGAAGATGGCGTGGATGAGGATATTACATCTTTTTCTCTGATACCTAAAAATATCAGTGTCAGTGCTAATATAATTGCAAAACAGGCTCTTGTTTTAAGCGGGATTGATTGTATAAAAACTATTTTTGAAAATGTTAAAAACAGAGTAAAGATTAAAAATTTTTTTAAAGAAGCAGATCTTGTCAAATCCGGTTCAACTGTTGCTAACATATCCGGCGATGCAAGAACAATTGTTTCTTGTGAAAGAACGGTTCTTAATATATTAGGGCGTCTGTGCGGGATAGCAACAATGACAAAAAAATATGTTGATGCTGTAAAGAGCAGCCGAAAGACATCCTCTGTTTTAATTGTTGATACAAGAAAGACGCATCCAGGGCTTCGTTTTGAAGAAAAAATGGCTGTAAAAGCAGGCGGAGGTGTCAATCACAGGTTAGGACTCTATGATATGGTTCTTATCAAGGATAATCATCTGGCATTCTTAAAATTATATAAAGATTTAAAAAACGACAAACAGGCTATAAAAATTGCGTTAAATTATACAAAAAATACAGGGCTTCCTGTTCAGGTAGAGGTTAAAAATAAGGAAGAATTGGAGGTTGCAATAAAAGAAGGTGCAGGGCTCATACTTCTTGATAATATGAGGCCTTATCTTGTAAAGTCTATGGTGGATTGGACAGAATGTATCTGTTCAAAACTTAAAATAAAAAAGCCTATCATTGAATATTCGGGAGGAGTGAATTTAAAAAATGTAAGAAAGTATGCATCCTGCGGAATAGACCGTATATCAATAGGAGCACTTACACATTCTTCTGCATCTGCAGATTTAAGTATGGAGATTATTGGTGTTGGATAGTTCTTTTAAAATTGATGGAAAAGATAACAGCGCAAGGCTCGGGATTTTATATACAAAGTCAGGACCTGTCCAGACCCCTGCGTTTATGCCCGTAGGCACACAGGCTGCGGTTAAGACACTTACCCCTGATGAGGTCCAACAGTCCGGATTTAAGATGCTTCTGTGTAATGCATACCATCTTTATTTAAGACCCGGGGTAGATATTATAAAAAAATCAGGGGGGCTTCACAATTTTATGAACTGGGATGGTTCTATACTTACAGATTCGGGAGGATTTCAGGTTTTCAGTCTTGCAACATTAAGAAAAGTGTTTGATGATGGCGTTGAATTTCAGTCTCATATAGATGGTTCAAAGCATTATCTGACTGCTGAAAAAGTTCTTGGCATTCAAACAGACCTTAATACGGATGTTATAATGCCCCTTGATGAGTGTGTTGCTTTTCCAAGTTCAGAAGAACACGCAAAAAGAGCTGTTAAAAGAACTGTGAAATGGGCAAAATTAAGCTTTAACAGTTTTAATCAGAATGTCAAAAATAGTGATAAAAAATCTCTTCTTTTCTGCATAATACAGGGCAGTACCTATCAAAATTTAAGAATAGAATGTTGTAACGAACTTACTCAAATACCATTTTCAGGTTATGCAATTGGCGGAATAAGTGTAGGAGAACCCACAAGCCTTATAAGAGAAATTGTTTCTTTAACAGTAGAAAAACTTCCTCTCAACAAACCAAGGTGTCTTATGGGGGTTGGAGCCCCTCTTGATATTTTAGATTCCATATCAAAAGGGATTGACCTTTTTGATTGTATAATGCCTACAAGATGCGGAAGAAACGGTGCTGCGTTTGTAACGCAGGGCAGATTGTTTGTAAAAAATGCAATATATTCTTCTGACGATGAACCTGTCCAGCAAGGGTGCCCCTGTCCGTGTTGTAAAAATTTTAGCCGTTCTTATATCAGACACCTTTTTAATGCAAGTGAAGCGTTAGGTCCCCGACTTCTTACAATACACAACCTCTGGTTTTATTCTGCACTATTAAGAACAGCAAGGAACAGAATAAAAGAACAAAGATTTTTGGATTTTAAAAAAAAGTTTGAAGATATATATGATAACAAAGAAGATGTGGATATAACGAAGATACTTGATTTTTAAGCGGCGGTAATTCAGTTGGCAGAATGCGAGCTTCCCAAGCTTGATGTCGCGGGTTCAAACCCCGTCCGCCGCTCCATAGAATAAGGGGTTTGAACCTTCCAAATTGTTCAAGGGGTAATTCAAAGGGGTGAAACCCCTGTGAAGCGTAAGCGGGGCAGGGGGAAAAAACAACAAAGTTTAAAAAGATTTACAAGCATAATATAGTGTGGTAAGATACTGGTGTGTGTAATAAATGAGGCAGAAAGGGGGTGAGAATAAAAAAAATGGTTGCAGTAGATTTACTAAAAGATACAAAAGAAAGTGTGATAAATGAGTTTCATCTACATCCAAAAGATACAGGTTCTGCTTATGTCCAGATAGCAATTCTTTCGCAAAGAATAGAAAAACTTATGGAGCATTTTAAAACACATAAAAAGGACCACAGTTCAAGAAGGGGACTTTTACAACTTATAAGCAGCAGAAGAAAGCTGCTTGACTATTTAAGTAAAAATGATGCACCGAAATACAAAGAAGTGCTTGAGAAATTGAATTTACGCAAATAGGAGGATTATATTGGCAACAGAAAAAACATATATTGCTGTTGGTAAAAAGCAGATAACCATAGAAACAGGTCGTTTTGCAAAACAGGCTCATGCTGCTGTAAGTGTTCAGTGCGGAGAGACAGTTGTCCTTGTAACTGTTGTTATGTCAAAAGAACCTAATGAAGATATAGACCATTTCCCTTTGACTGTTGAGTTTCAGGAAAAGACATATGCCGCCGGAAGAATACCGGGTGGGTTTTTTAAAAGAGAAAGCAGACCCACCTCTTCGGAAATCTTGGGCGGACGCCTTACAGACAGGGCTATCAGACCGCTTTTTCCAAAAGGTGTATTAAACGAGGTTCAGGTTGTAAGCATTGTTTTATCAAGCGATGGTGAAAATGATCCGGATGTTCTTTCCATCATCGGCGCTTCAACGGCATTATCCATTTCATCTATTCCCTTTAATGGTCCTGTCGGTGCCGTAAGAGTTGGAAGGATTGATGATGAATTTATTATAAATCCTGTATATCGGGAACTTGAAAAAAGCGATATAGATGTTGTTGTTGCAGGAACCAAGAGCGGGATTATAATGTTGGAAGCAGGCGGTAATCAGGTTTCTGAAGATATACTTGAACAGGCTATCTTATTTGGACAGTCTGAGGTTTTAAAAATCATAAAAGTGCAGGAAGAGTTTGTAAAAAGAGTTGGTGTTTCTAAGTCAGATGTTCCTACGAAAAAGACCTCAGATGAACTTTTAACAAGGGTAAAACAGATTGCACAGGAAAAATTATCAGCGGTAAATAATATCCCGACCAAGGAAGAAAGAGAACAGACAGTAGATGCAATCTGCAAAAATGTTATTGCAAAACTTACAGGTGAGGGCGCAACATATTCAAAAACAGATGTACATCTTGCACTTATTGAGATTGAAAAAGAAAGTGTCCGACAGTTTATAATTAAGAATAAAAAGCGTGTAGATGGACGCTCTTATACTGATATAAGACAAATAAGTTGTGAAATTGGAATACTTCCCCGAACACATGGCTCTGCGCTTTTTACAAGGGGTCAGACACAGAGTCTTTCTGTAACAACACTTGGAACAGGTGAAGATGAACAGCTCATAGAAAGATTGGAAGGTGAGACATCAGAAAGATTTATCCTGCATTATAACTTTCCTCCGTTCAGTGTGGGCGAGGTGCGTCCTATAAGAGGTCCGGGCAGAAGAGAGATAGGTCATGGGGCACTTGCAGAAAAGGCGCTAAGACCTGTCATGCCGGGGAAAGAAAAATTTCCCTATACAGTTCGTGTGGTATCGGAAATTCTTGAGTCTAACGGTTCTTCAAGCATGGCAACAGTATGTGCAGGGACACTTTCACTTATGGATGCAGGGGTTCCTATAGCTGAACCTGTGGCGGGTGTTGCTATGGGATTGATAAAACAGAAAAACGATGCCATTGTTCTTACAGATATATCAGGACTTGAAGACCATTTTGGTGATATGGATTTTAAGTTAACGGGTACAAAAAATGGCGCAACTGCTTTACAGATGGACCTAAAAATTGATGCTATAGATAAAGAAATATTACATAATGTAATTATTCAGGCAAAGCAGGCAAGAAAGATAGTGCTTGATGTAATGAATAAGACAATACTTAAGCCCAAAGAACAAATATCAGTATATGCTCCACATATAACCACATTTAAGATAAAACTTGAAAAGATAGGTACAGTAATCGGCCCTTCGGGTAAAACAATCAGGAAGATTATTGCAGACACAGGTGTTTCAATTGATATACAGGATGATGGAACTGTTAATGTAGCATCTTCAGATGCAGCGGCCTCTGAAAAAGCAATAAATCGGATAAAATCCATCATAGAAGAGCCGCAGGTTGGAAGAGTTTATACGGGGAAGGTAAAAAGGGTTACAAATTTTGGTGCTTTTTGTGAGATACTTCCCAATATTGAGGGACTTGTTCATGTATCGGAACTTTCTGATAGTTATGTTAAGAATGCGGAAGACATCGTCAAGGTAGGGGATGAAATAACCGTAAAGTTAATTGAGATAGATAAACAGGGGCGTCTGAATTTAAGTAAGAAAGCGGTGCTAATTGAAGAAAGAAAAAAATGAGGGAAGTTATTTTAAGAATAAAAAGAAAACGGGGGTGTGAAGATATCCCTGTTCCTAAATATATGTCAGAAGGCGCAAGTGGATTTGATCTCTGTGCGGATGTAGAACAGAAAATTTGTATAAAACCGGGTGAGATAAAACTTATTTCGGTGGGATTTTATGTAAGTATTCCATATGGATATGAAGCACAGGTAAGACCCAGAAGCGGGCTTGTTATAAAACATGGGGTTACAGTAGCAAATGCACCGGGCACAATAGACAGCGATTACAGGGGACTTGTAAATGTAATACTTGTCAATCATGGAAAAGAGCCCTACATAGTAAAAAGAGGGCAGAGGATTGCCCAGATGATAATACAGGAAGTTATCCAGGCACAAATTCAGGAAACAGACATGCTTGATATTACGCAAAGAAATGAAGGTGGTTTTGGACATACGGGAACATAAGAACTTGTCCTTGGTAAAGATTGTTCCTTAGACAACTTGTAGTGGCCAGGCGCCAATGTTTGTCCTTGTGCCCGCCCATAGTGTTAAAAACCTCGCCCTCGTTTTCTCCAGGTGGGGGAGGTCTGAGCCTTGTAGAGGCGAACAAAAGATGAGTGTGTGGCGGGAATCTTAGATGTCAATAATTGATTTTAAAATAGAAGTAAAGGTTCGTGGGATACTTACAAGGTTTGAGATAGATATGCGCTATGTAGATGTTGATGTTATCAGACAGGTTGTTTATATCAATGGCTATATGGTTTACGACAGATCAGCACAACCAGTTTTGAACAGAGATATTTCAATAATCCTCCATGAGATTAAAAAATGGCAGGGCGTGAAAGATGTTGTTATTCAATTGCAGGAGCCTCCTGCTGTTAAAAAGAAGCAGGAAAAAGAATTGCCCAAACCTTTTATAAAAAAAACAGAAGGAAAAACAGAAGAAAAAACAGAAACAACAGAAGAAACATTAAAGTAGGTAGAAAATAGCGTGCTTAATCTCGCTTGATAGCGGAGTCTGTTGTGTTTATTCTGGCGGCATAGCCAAGTGGCAAGGCATCGGTCTGCAAAACCGCTATTCACCGGTTCGAATCCGGTTGCCGCCTCTGGTTTTAAAAATTCGTAATGAATTTTAATAATATAAGAAATTTATTAAAACAAAAAAAGACAAAAATAGTTGGGACCATAAGTTCGGTGGAAGGTTTAGAAAAGTTTTCAAAAAGGAAAAAACTTCCCTGTGATATTGTAGAAATAAGACTTGATAAAATAGGAACTTCTATAGACTGGGTTGGGTATGGCAAAAAATTCCAGGAAAAACTACCTGTTATTCTTACAATAAGGCTAAAAGAAGAAGGTGGCGAATGGGAAGGCACTGATAAAGACAGGCTGAAATTTTTTGAAACAGCAGGCGGTATTATAAATATTATTGATATTGAACTATCAAGCAATATAACAAATAAGTTATGTAAAATAAATTTTATTTTTCTCTGTTCTTACCATAATTTTAAGATAACCCCCTCTTTTAATACACTTTTAAGAATATTTTCAGAGGCACAAGAAAAGGGTGCTGATATAATAAAGATTGCTACAATGATTAATAAACCAGCAGATATAAAGATTTTATCCAAGTTTTTAGAAAGTGTTAAAAATAAAATGCCTGTGTGTGTTATCGGCATGGGTGAAAAGGGAAGAGAATCAAGGACTTTACTTGCAAAACAGGGTTCAGCCTTCACTTATGCATATCTTGATAAACCGGTAGCACCAGGTCAGATAGCGTGTACCACTCCACTGACTTAAAGTTTATATTTTAAAAAAGGGGGGAATATGAAATCTACCTTTATTTCTTTAGTTTTATTCTTTTTTGGTTGTTTTTGTACATCTTTTGCACAGGAGACGCCTCCTGCAATAGAACCATTGCCTGTTGTTATTGAAGAATCTGCACCAAACAGGTACTGGGGTAAGGTTAGTGCAGAAAATCCTTTGAGAATGTGGCAGGGTGAGGTTATTAAAGAAACAAGCCAGTATATAGTACTTCTTTTTAAAAATGGTAGAAGGTCGGGTAAGGTTCTAAAGTCAGACATTATAAGTTTTAGTAAAAAACCGTTACAAGAAGTGATAGCAGCAAGAGCAAAAGCAGAAGAACAGCGGCTGCCTCCTGATGTTTTTCCCGGTATGCCACCCGGTACTTTTCCCGGTATGCCACCCGGTACTTTTCCCGGTATGCCACATATGCCTCAACCCAGAAGATAGAGCTTTGAAGGTGGTTGAGGGCGTGTCTCTGTAGATTAATAAATCGTTGCAATACTTTTAAATTTAATCTGTATGTAAATCCTCAGTCAACTGCGTTGCCTGAAGGCACAAAGACACAGAGTAGCAAAGGTACGAAGCATGAGAAAAGAAGATAAAAGGACATTCCACTTTGTGCCTGTGTGCCTTAGTGCTTCTGTGCCTGAAATATGAACAGTGTTTAGTGAATATTTATATTTGCATAAATAAAGAAGAGATATGAATCCCAATTTGGATAAAAAAGTAAGAATAACCATCTGGAACGAGTTTAGACATGAAAGAAAAAATGAAGCAGTCAAAAAGATTTACCCCCAGGGCATGCATACCGTCATTGCCAAAGGTTTAAAGAAACAAAGCCAGTTTTTGATCCCATATCTACGGTTTAAGATCAAAACTGCCACTCTTGACGAGCCTTCACATGGTTTGACAGATGAAGTGATAAATTCTACAGATGTTCTTATATGGTGGGGACATATTGCACATAATGAGGTAAAAGATGAAATTGTAAAAAAAGTTCAAAATAGAATACTTGAGGGTATGGGGCTGATTGTTCTTCATTCGGGGCATTACTCAAAGATATTCAGGGTTTTACTTGGGACAAACTGCTCTTTGAAATGGCGTGAGGCTGCTGAAAAGGAAAGGCTATGGAACATTCAGCCTTCTCATCTTATTACAGAAGGTATTGGAGAATATATTGAACTTCCAAACACAGAAATGTATGGAGAACGTTTTGATATCCCAGATCCTGATGAAATAATCTTTATCTCTTGGTTTGAGGGTGGAGAAGTTTTTAGAAGTGGTATAACATTTAGGCGAGGGGCCGGAAAAATATTTTACTTCAGGCCTGGTCATGAAACATATCCTATATATTATAATTCACAGATAATCAAGGTTATTACAAATGCATGTAAATGGGCTGCTCCTAATATATTTATTCAGGACTCCTGCCCAAATGTTTCAAATCCTCTTGAAAAAATTTCTGCGGTGAGTGTTGATTTTGGTAAAACTGGGATTATTCAGAAAATGTAAAAGATATGTAAAGGAAATGTATGAAAAAATTAAGGGTAGGTGTTATTGGACTTGGGGTAGGATATTTTCACATCAAAGGACATATGAGCCACCCGATGGCGGAAGTTGTGGCAGGGTCAGATATGGACCCTAAAAGGTTAGAGGAAAGGGGTAAAGTAAAAATACCGGAATCAATCAAAGGCAAAAAGGAGGTGCAAGAAAACTTGAATTTAGCCTACGATTCTGTTAAGATAGAAAATGAAAAAGAAGAGGTTCTGGAGTGTCAACCTGTAACCACATCTTGAAGCCAGGACAATTTAGTTGATAGTATAGTTAACAATACGCATCATACAATGACTGGTGAGGAAGGGCTGATTGTACTGGAGATTATAGATGCAATCTATAAAAGTGCTACAAAGGGTAGACCTTTAAAAATAAAATAGAGGAAAGATATGTTATTTCAGGTATTAAGAAAAAATATGAGGACACTTCTTGTCGGGATCACTATTATAGTTATCTTTACATTTCTGTTCTGGGGTCCTGGAATGATAGGCGAGCCCAGAGAATACGCAGGTCAAATATTTGGTAAAAATATTTCAATGGAAAAATATTATAATAGCATTTTTTCCACTGAAATAGAGTCCCGTCTTTTGTATGGGGAACAGTTTGAGAGGTTTAGAAGGTTTTTAAATATTGAGGAGCGGGCATGGGAACGCTTAATATTATTAAGAGAAGCCAGAAGACAGGGTATAAGGGTAACCGACAAGGAGGTTATAAGACAGATAGAAGGATTCCCGTTTTTTAGAGATGAACAGGGTTTCAATCAGAACCGTTATCAACAATTTCTTCAATTTGTCCTGCAGATAACTCCCAGAACATTTGAGTCTATCATAAAAGAATCATTACTTCTTGAAAAATTAAGAGAAAGGATTGTTGCAGGTATTACTGTATCGGATGAAGAGGTAAGGGAAGAATTTACCAGAAGAACACAAAAGATAAAGGCTATATTTGTTGTTGCAGACAAAGAACTCTTTCGTCAAAAGGTTTCTGCAACAGAAGAAGAGATTCTTAAATACTATAACAAACACAGGGAAGAATTTACAATGCCTGAACAGGTGAGGGTTGATTATATCGGGATTACAAAGCAGGATATGCAGGCAAAAGTTAAAATAAGTGATGAAAGTATAGAAAACTTTTATAAAAAATACAGAGAAGAATTTAAAAAACAGGACACACAAGAGGTGTCGGAGGATATATCACAGGAGAAGAAGAATGAGTATAAACCGCTTGAAGAAGTAAAAGAAGAAATCAGACAAAGATTAACACAGGCAGAGGCGTTGAGGCTTGTTGAATACATAGCAGACAAGATATCAATTGAACTTATTGAAAAAGAAGAATCCGCAACTGTAGAATTAAAGGCAAAAATTTTAGATGAGATTGCAAAAAAATATAACCTGCAAATAAAGGAAAGTCCGTTTTTTACCCGGGATGGACAAATTCAGGATATTGGTTACTCAGAACAGATAGGAGATGTTGCCTTCTCTCTTGGCAAAAATCAGGTAAGTGACATAATCAGGACAAATTCAGGTAGTTATTTTATAAGACTGAAAGACAGAAAAACAGAATATATCCAACCTGTTGAAGAAGTAAAAGATAGGGTAAAAAATATAATTATTAAAGAAAAAACAGGTAATCTTTCAAAGCAAACAGTAGAGGAACTTCTAAATAAATTTAAAAGCAATGTTTTTAATGGGGAAAATATAGATAATATGGCGAAGGAACTTTCTGTGAAGATATTAAGACCTGAGCCATTTGTCAGACAAGGATATATAGAGGGTATAGGTCAGGCAGCAGGACAGATACTTGATATTTTTAATTTAGAAAAATCTGAATTATCAAGCATTTTAAGACTTGAAAAAGGTTATGGTTTTGCGTATATAGAAGGTATTATAGATGCCAATGGTGAAGAATTTGAAAAAACAAAAGATAAATATTACAGTTTTATTTTTATGAAAAAAAGGCAGGAAAAATTTGCCGATTGGTTTGAGAAATTAAAAAAACAGGCACAAAGGTCTGCCCTGATACTTCCTGTCGTACCTTAAAGTAGATAAAAAGGCGGGCTCTAAAAGTGAAAAGGATTGCAGTTGTAACAAGTGGCGGGGATTGTCCGGGTTTAAATGCCTGTATAAGGGCTGTTGTCCGATACTCTCTTTCAAAAGAACTTGAGGTTTATGGTATAAGAAGAGGATACCAGGGACTTATTGAGGGAGAGGTTTTCAAGATGGATAGAAGTGATGTAAGCAATATAATTCATTTAGGAGGGACAATACTTAAAACTGCAAGGTGTGAAAATTTCTATAAAATATCAGAACAACGAAAAGCATATCAAACACTTCTTAAATATAACATAGATGGGCTTGTGGTAATAGGGGGGAATGGTTCTTTAAAAGGAGCCGGGTGCTTAAGTAAAAATTTTAATGTAAGATGTGTTGGTGTGCCAAAGACAATAGACAATGATGTATCAGGGACAGATATATGCATAGGATTTGATACAGCAGTTAATACTGCCCTTGATGCTATAGACAGGATAAGAGACACAGCCACAAGTTTGGAAAAGATATTTATCGTTGAGGTGATGGGAGGGGATAGTGGTTTTCTTGCACTTTTTTCAGCACTTGCAGGAGGCGCTGAGGATGTTCTTATTCCTGAACACAGGTTTGATATAAAAAATGTTTGTCAACAGATAAAAACGGGGCGTCAGAAAGGAAAAAAAAGCTGGATAATAGTTGTTGCAGAGGGCGCAATAAGAGGCGAAAAAGTTGCAGAATTTATAAGAAAGCATACAGACTATGATGTAAGGGTAACTGTTCTTGGCCATGTTCAAAGAGGAGGAAGCCCAACCGCACAGGATAGAATAATTGCTACACAGTTTGGATACACAGCAGTGGATGCTCTTTTAAAAGGAAGGACAAGGTGTTTTGTTGGTATGAAAAATGGCAAAATAGTTCTTGTCCCATTTGAAAACAGGGAAAGACTAAAGATTAATATAAGACTGTACAATATTGTAGACATACTGGCACAGTAGAAACAGGAGGTAGTAGATAGTAGGTAGGGGAAAAAGTGGTGATTGGTTCCTGGTGACAGGTGTCCTGGTGTCTCGGTGAGGAGAACGGTGAATCTTGATATGGGGAGGAAAACAATGGCAGTAAATTTTAAAAGTTTAGGGCTTGTGAATACAAAAGAAATGTTTAAAAATGCAATGCAGAAAGGATACGGCATACCCGGCTACAATTTTAATAATATGGAACAATTGCAGGCAATAATTATGGCCTGCGTAGAATGTAGATCGCCTGTTATATTGCAGATATCCAAGGGTGCAAGACAGTATACAAACCAGACACTTTTAAGATATATGGTGTCGGGTGCGGTTGAAATAGCAAAAGAGACAGGTGGCAATATTCCCATTGCACTAAATCTTGACCACGGAGATTCTTTTGAACTTTGTAAAAGTTGCATAGATTACGGATTTTCAAATGTTATGATAGACGGTTCATCACTTCCTTATGAGAAAAATATAGAGACCACAAGCGAGGTTGTTGAGTATGCACACAGGTGTGATGTAACGGTAGAAGGAGAACTCGGAGTTTTAGCAGGCATTGAAGAGCATGTAGTTTCGGAAAAATCGCATTATACGGACCCCGGACAGGTTGAAGATTTTGTAAAAAAAACATCAGTTGATAGTCTTGCAATATCAATAGGCACATCACATGGGGTATATAAGTTTAAGGTAAAACCTGGAGAATCTATTCCGCCTTTGAGGTTTGATATACTTGAAGAATGTGAAAAAAAGCTTCCCGGCTTTCCGATAGTTTTGCATGGTGCATCTTCGGTATTGCAGGAGTATGTGAATATAATAAATAAATATGGAGGAAAACTTGAACAAACCGCCGGTGTTTCGGAAGATCAGATAAAAAGAGCTGTAAAATCAGCAGTATGCAAGGTTAATATAGATTCTGATGGAAGACTTGTTATGACAGCGATGATTAGAAAATACCTTGCAGAAAATCCAAAAGAGTTTGACCCCCGCAAATACTTAGGTCCTGCAAGAGAGGAATTGAAAAAGATGTATGTAGAAAAGTGTCAGATTCTCGGAAGTGCAGGTCAGGCATAAAGGGCAGGCTACACAACAGGCCCTTAAAGGGACTCAATGATACTTGGAGTTGGAATAGATATAGTAAGTGTTCCCCGTTTTTTGAAGGTCTGGAAAAAATGGGGAACGAAGTTTTTAGAAAAAATATTTACGCAAGACGAAATAAGATACTGTCTTTTTAAAAGTTGCCCAGAAGAACATCTTGCAGCACGTTTTGCAGCAAAAGAATCTGTTCTTAAAGCACTTTCAGAAAAAAGGTTTGATTATGCACTTGTTTGGAAAAATGTAGAGATTGTGAAAGAATCTTCAGGCAGACCGAACATAAAGCTAAATAGTAAAAAAAATTTATCAGGGTTTAAACAAGATGAAGATATACTGCATTTAAGTATTTCTCATTGCAAAGAATACGCTATTGCAGGTGCTATCTTTGAAAGAAAGGAATAATTAAGTATTGAAGCCTTTATCTTTCGATTTTTTAAAAAGAAAAAAAGATACTCATAAGAAAGATTACGGGCATATACTTATTATTTCTGGTTCAACCTGCTATACAGGTGCGGTATATTTGTGTTCACAGGGGGCTCTGCGTTCAGGTGCAGGGCTTGTAACACTTGCAGTTCCTTCTTCTGTCCATCCAATAATTGCATCCCGGGTTATAGAGGCTACCACTTTACCTGTTTCCGATAAACAGGGAAGTTTTACTCTGTCATCTAAAAAAAAGATTTTTAATTTTATAAAAAACATTGATAGTGTTGTTATAGGGCCAGGTATTTCAAGAGCAAAAAATACACAGAAATTTGTTTTAGGCTTGTTAAGTAAAATTAACATTCCGGTAGTTATAGATGCAGATGCGCTTTACCCTTTAAAAAAACACCGGGATATTATTGCCTCAAGAAAACATCCAACAGTATTAACTCCCCATCCTGGTGAGATGTCACAACTTACGGGCATGTCTGTTGAATTAATACAAAAAGACAGGGTTGGAATTTCAAAATCCATTGCTGAAAGATGGAATTGTATAGTTGTTTTGAAAGGGCACAGAACAGTCTGCACGGATGGAAATAATATTTATATAAATAATACCGGTAATCCCGGAATGGCATCAGGGGGAACAGGAGATGTATTAAGCGGTATAATCGGGGCATTCCTTGGAATGAAAATACAAGCCTATGAGGCGAGCTGTTGTGCTGTTTATATCCACGGGCTTGCAGCAGATATGGCGGTAAAAAAGGTTGGTATGACATCACTCCTTGCTGGCGATATAATTTCATACCTACCGCAGGCATTTTTAGAAAGTTCAAAAATCCCCGGACAGGTTAAGGGCAGGCCCTGTGAAACTTAAAAGACAACTGGTGCACTGGTGCTCTGGTGCTCTGACACCTTGTGGACCCTATTTAGACAGAGGCAAATTATATGGCCATTGCAAAGATTAATAAGATAAATATTGTTTTTCTTAAAGAAGAACAGGACATTGTTTTAAGTCTGCTACAACAGGCAGGGGTTGTCCATCTTGAAGAGGCATCTTCTTACCTTGAATTTTATAATTTTAATGAAAAAGTAGATTTTTCAAGTATTGATGCAGATATTGCACATCTTGAGTACACAATAGGTTTTTTATCGGATTTTCAAAAGGGAAGAATTTTAAAAAGAAGGCCTGTTTTTACTTTTAAACAGATACAAGAAAGTGCAATCCACTCCCAATGGAGGGATATTTATAGCAGGTGTTATCAATCTGACCGCGTCCTTAAAGAGATTACTGCTGAAAAAAACAGAATATCTCTTGAAATAAAATCGTTACAAAACTGGGAAGGCTTAAATGTTCATCTTGAGAACACCTGTTCAACAAAACTTTGCAGTATATATCTTGGGATTATTCCTGTAAAGGTAAAAAGTGCTTTTGAAGAAAATATTAAAAAAACAAACATATCTGTTGCAATTAGTATAATCAGAGAGGATGAGGAAAATGCTTATCTTCTTGTTGCACACAGGAAAGAAGACGAGGAGGAAATATCTTCTATTTTAAAGTCATTTAGTTTTCAGTATGTGCGCTTACATCACTTGAAGGGAACTGTAAAAGAAAACATAGAAAGACTGAATAAAGATATTAATGCCTTAGCAGATGGATATAATACAGTAGTAAAACAGGCAAAAGAATTTCTTCCTTCTCTTTTTTCTATAATGTCTGTTTACGATTTTTTATATCTGAAAAAAGAAAGAAACATTGCCTTATCAAGCACAAAGGCCTCAAAAAAAACCATTGTATTCCAGGGTTGGATTTGTAAGAAAGATACTAATATTTTGTTGAAATTGATTAAAGAAAAGCAAATTTTGTGCGAGGTTATTATATCTGAACCCCAAAAAACGGATAATCCTCCTGTTGTTCTTGAAAACAAACAGCCGATAAAACCCTTTGAATATATCACAAATGTATATGGTGTGCCGCAGAGATTTGAAATAGACCCAACACCTTTTCTTGCCCCTTTCTTTTTCATATTCTTTGGTTTCTGCCTTACAGATGCAGGATATGGGATTGTTATTTTTTTATTATCCATATGGGCAATCTTAAAATTTAAGCCCAGAGGAGAAGTATTTTATCTTCTATGGATTTTGTGTTTAGGAGGTATATCAACAATATTTTTTGGTGCACTTTGCGGCGGCTGGTTTGGGAACGCTCCCTCTATGCTTGCAAACAGTTTTCCTGTATTCAAGCCGGCAGCAGATTTTACCGCGCGGATTGGTGTGCTTGATCCTATGGCAAACCCACAGAATGCAATGAACCTTATGCTTATTGCACTGGGGCTAGGTGTTGTCCATATACTATGCGGCAACATTGCAGGACTGATAAACAATATAAAAAATAATTTATGGAGAGATGCAATAATGGACCAGGGTTTTATGCTGATTTTGCTTACAGGAATACTTGGTATGATATTTTCTAGTACAGGAGTGGCACCTGGAAATTTAAAGAATATGTTTCTAATATTTTTAAGTTTAGGAACAGCAGGAATAATTATATTTGCAGGAAGGTCATATAATAATATAGGATTTAGAATATTTAACGGTTTTTATTCCGCATATAATGCCTGGGCTGGGTTTCTGGCTGATGTTCTTTCATACAGCAGATTATGGGCGCTTGGACTTGTAACAGGTGTTATGGCAACAACAGTCAATATGCTTGCAGTACAGACTGGACAGATTTTCTGGGCACTTCCGGTAATAGGGCCTCTGGCGGGAATAACAGTGGGTTTTTTAATTATTCTATTTGGGCACACATTTGCAATTGCTATAAATATTCTCGGTGCCTTAATACATACAAGCAGATTGCAGTTTGTGGAATTTTTTTCGAAATTTTTTAAAGGCGGAGGTAAAACATTTGTTCCGTTTTCAGTTAAAACAAAATATGTGGCGGTAAAAAACCTGCCGTTTGTAGAAGCCGTCGTTCGTATACCGTAAAAAAACGGACAACGAAATACGGGCAACGGGATACAGAATATAAAAGGAGGAATATGGAGATGTTAGGATTTACACTGGCAATATTAGGAATGGCATCTGTTATTGCATTGGGTGGGATAGGTTCAAGTATCGGTGTTGGGCTTGCCGGTCAGATGGCAGCAGGGGTAATAACAGAAGAACCTCAAAAGTTTGGCAAGCTTATACCTTTTATCGGTCTTCCGGGGACACAGGGTTTTTATTCACTTCTTATAGGATTTCTTGTGATGATGAGACTTCAGTTTTTTACAGAACCTATCACAACAGTTTCCACAGGGGTAGGATTGCAGATATTCTTTATATGTCTGCCCATAGGACTTGTTGAAATGGTATCTGCCATATACCAGGGTAAGGCTGCTGCTGCTGCAATTGGTATTGTTGCAAAAAAAGAAGAAGAAACCGGCAAGGCTATTATTGTCCCTGCATTTGTTGAAATATATGGTGTTCTTGGACTTGTTTCTGCATTTATTCTTCTTGGCGGGGTAAAGGTGTAATGGCAGTAGAAAAAATAGTTGAAAAAATAATACAGGATGCCAAAAACAAGGCAGATGTTATATTAAAGGAGGCGGATTTATCCGTTAATGAGATTCTTTTAGAATCTTCAAAAAATGCGCAAGTAAAAAAATTAGAAATTTTAAGTAAAAGAAAAGAGGAGGCAGAATCAAAAAAAAGAATGGAACTGATAAGAATGCAGATGCGTCTAAAGCAGGAACTTCTTGATCTTAAAAGAGACCTCTTGGATTCCGTATTTGAAGATGCAAAAGAAGAGTTTAAAAATATAAAAAAAGACAAACACCGGGAGTTTTACAGGTCCCTTCTTTTAAGGAGTATTGTTTCCGGCAGTGAAGATATCTGTATCTCGGTTTTTGATAAACAGAAAATGGATGAAGATTTCTGGAAAGATATAGAACAGGAGTTGATAAGAAAAGGGATCCATCCAGAGTTAAATATAATTATTGATAATTCAATAGATATGGGATTTATAGTAAAGGGGAAGAAAGTTTTTACAGACTGCAGGATATCAAGTATAATTTCCTCAATAAAAGAAAAAATTGAAACAGAGTCTGCAAGTGTATTATTTGAACCATTTGAGAAATAGAAATGTACGAAAATGTAGCATTTATTCAGGAAAAACCTTTAATGCTTTCTTCTGTCGGAAGGATAAGGGTATTAGAAACAAGGTTGCTTCCTTTGGATTCTATAAACAGAATGCTTAAAGCAGATAATCTTGAAGCGGCACTGAGAATACTTGCCGAATATCAGGATTATCAAAATCTTATAAATGAACTTAAAAGTCCTTCTCAGTGGGAGATTGTCTTAAAAAGACATCTTTTAAGTGTTCTGCTTCTTGTAGATAAGATTACAGAGAAGAATGTGGGTGTATTTGCAATAAGGCTAACCTGGGATATCTATAATCTTAAAATACTTTTTAAATCAAAAATTACAAATCAGGAAATAAAAGAAAACATTTTAGAATATGGAAATTTCTCTTCTGAACAGATAATCTTTTTAATCAAGGAAGAGAAGTGTTCCAAAGAATGCAGGAGCATTCTTTTTCCGATTCTTGAACAGGCAAAAAAAATATTTGAAGAAACAAAAGATATTCAGGCAGGTGATGTTGTAATAGACAGGTTGGGGATGGAAAAGGCACTTGATATTGTTTCTAATAAAAATCTTTTCTTTCTCCATAATTACTTCAGATTTAAAATAGACATCTTAAACTTAAAAATATTTTTAAGGTTTTATAATCTTAAAAAATCTTTACAGTTTATTACAAACACCCAACCCTTCGGGCAGGAAATGGCGCCAGAATCTCGCTATGCAATGATAAAGATAGGGCTTATCAATGGCGGATTTATTGATAGAAGGATATATCTTGAATTGTTTGAAGAGCCGTTATCTACTTTATGGACTAAATTAATAAGAACACATTTAGAGGACATTGCAAAGATTGGAATGGAAGTTAAAGACCTGACCACTGTGCTTGAAGAAGTGGAAAAAGCCGAGTTAAAGCTAAGAAAAGATTTTTCTATCCTTTCAAGGAGGATTGCGTTTGGTTTTCCTGTAATTGCGGGATATTTTTTTTCAAAAGAAAATGAGATCTGCCTTTTAAGAACAATATTATCACAGAAGGCAATGGCAATAAATTCAAGTGTCATAAGAAAAAACATATGGTAAAAAACGATAAAATTGCTATTATTGGAGATGAAGATGTGGTTCTTTGTTTTAAGGTATTTGGTGCAAAAATGTTTGGAGTTACAGACATAGCACAGGCAAAAAAAGCAATAGAAGATGTTAAAAAACAGAATTATTCTATTGTTTATGTTGCGCAAGTATGGGCAAAACAATTAAAGCATATACTACATCCTCTGCCTGATGAGACTTTTCCTATTTTTGTTGTTATTCCTGATGGCAGGACAGAAGACTCTATGGGACTTGAAAAGATTAAAAATGCTGCAAGAAAAGCGTTAGGTTCGGACAGGCTGTTTGAGGAACAGTGACAACATAGTAGATAGCAGGTAGGAGTCAGGGGGACAAGCGACAAGGTGACAGATGACAGGTGACAGGTAGTGGGTGACTTGGCGACAGAATACGGATAAAACGGAGTAAAAATGGAATTTGGCAAGATAGTAAAGGTATCTGGTCCGCTTGTTATTGCTGAGGGCATACCTGAGGCAAAGATGTATAATGTTGTTCAGGTAAGCCAACACCGTCTTATGGGTGAAATTATTGAAATAAAAGGGAACAGGTCATCAATTCAGGTATATGAAGAAACAGACGGCATCGGGGTCGGAGAACCCGTCTATACCACAAAAATGCCTCTCAGCGTTGAACTTGGTCCGGGACTTTTAGGCAACATCTTTGATGGCATACTAAGACCTCTTGATATCTTAAAAACGCTTTCAGGTAATTATATAAAAAGGGGTATCCAGGTACCTGCACTGGATAGAACCAAAAAATGGAATGTAACTGTTTCTGTCCAATCCGGTGATAATATTCAGGGTGGTGATATAATTGCAGAGGTTGAGGAAACAAGCCTTATCTGTCATAAAATTCTTTTATCCCCATATCTTTCTGGAAAGGTTGAAAAAGTTTTTTCAGGGAATCTTTCCGTAGCGGATACTTTGCTTAAAATTAAAACAAAAGACAACAACATTATTGACATTCCGTTATTTCACCTGTGGGCCGTCAGAAATCCAAGACCTGTAAAAGGTAAATTAACACCAACCCAACCGCTTGTTACAGGCCAGAGGGTTATTGATACATTATTCCCTGTTGCAAAAGGTGGAACTGCCTGTATCCCCGGTCCTTTTGGTTCAGGTAAAACAGTATGCCAGCATCAGATTGCAAAATGGGCAGATGCTGAGGTCATAATATATTGTGCCTGCGGTGAAAGAGGAAACGAGGTTACGGATCTTCTTATTGAATTTCCTAAATTAAAAGATCCAAAAACCGGTAAGCCGCTAATGGAAAGAACAATAATTATAGCAAACACATCAAATATGCCTGTTGCAGCAAGAGAGGCAAGTGTCTACACAGCAGTTACACTTGCTGAATATTACAGGGATATGGGATATTCTGTCGCACTTATGGCAGACTCAACATCCAGATGGGCAGAGGCAATGCGTGAAATATCAGGCAGGCTTGAAGAAATGCCGGGCGAAGAAGGGTATCCCGCATATCTTTCATACCGTATTGCGGAGTTTTATGAAAGGTCAGGGAAGGTTCAGTGTTTGGGTTCTTCGGAAAGAGAAGGAACGCTTACTGTTATAGGTGCAGTATCTCCTCCGGGAGGAGATCTTTCGGACCCCGTTGTTCAGTCTACATTAAGGGTAACAAAAGTTTTTTGGGGACTTGAAGATAAATTGGCATACAGAAGACATTTTCCAGCAATTAACTGGTTAAACTCCTACTCGCTTTATACGGAATCTGTTCTTAAATTTATGAAAGAAAATGTGTCAACAGACTGGGCAATAATAAGGACAGAAGCAATGCGTCTTTTACAAGAAGAATCAGAATTGGAGGAGATAGCAAGGCTTGTTGGTATGGATACACTCTCACCACAGGATAGACTCATACTTGAGTCTGCCCGTTCAATAAGAGAGGATTTTTTACATCAGAGTGCGTTTGATGGAGTTGATGCATATACAACACTTAAAAAGCAGTATCTTATCTTAAAGATAATAATCAGATTCTATGAGTTTTCAAAGTCTGCACTAACAGAAGGCAGAAGCCTTGATAAGATAATGGGTCTTCCTGTAAGACAGGACATTGTAAGAGCAAAATATATTCCGGAAAAAGACATCTCAAGTCTTGTTGAATTAGAAAAAAAATTAGGTGAACAGTTTGTCTGAACAAGCAAATATACACAGGGCCCCTGTGTAGTGTTGATTATATTACAGTCTTATTAAGACGGGGAACTCTGGCTGGATTGTTTAAATATCTTTTAGAAAAGACTCAAGAAAAGAGGCTAAAATGACAAAAAAAATAGATGATTTTATGGTGATGATAACTGATAAGAATCCGGGAGAGCCGGAATTTCACCAGGCTGTCCGCGAGGTAGTTGAATCCGTTATGCCTTTTATTGAGAAGAATCCAAAGTACCAGACATATAAAGTATTGGAAAGAATGTGCGAGCCGGAAAGGGTGATAATGTTTCGTGTTCCCTGGCTTGATGATAGTGGTGAAATTCGGGTAAATAGAGGCTACCGTATAGAGATGAATAGCGCCGTTGGCGCCTATAAAGGCGGGCTTCGTTTTCATCCGAGCGTAAATTTAAGTATATTAAAATTCCTGGCATTTGAACAGGTTTTTAAGAATAGCCTTACTACTCTTCCTATGGGTGGTGGCAAGGGCGGTTCGGATTTTGACCCTAAAGGTAAAAGCGATAACGAGGTTATGAAATTCTGCCAGAGTTTTATGAATGAGCTTTTCCGTCATATCGGTCCGGATACTGATGTTCCCGCAGGCGATATCGGTGTAGGCGGCCGCGAAATAGGCTATCTTTTCGGCCAATACAAGAGGTTGCGTAATGAATTTACAGGTGTTTTAACCGGCAAAAGATTGAATTGGGGCGGAAGCTTAATCAGGACTGAGGCAACCGGTTATGGATGTGTATATTTTGCCCGGGAGATGCTTAAAACCCGCGGCGAATCCTTAGAAGGAAAAACCTGTGTGGTATCCGGATCAGGTAATGTGGCACAATATACCGTAGAAAAACTTATTGAGTTAGGCGCAAAAGTAGTTACCTTGTCTGACTCGGACGGGTTCATCTATGATGATAAAGGAATAGATAAGAAAAAGTTGGCGTGTGTTATGAGTCTGAAGAATATCAGGCGCGGCAGGATAAAAGATTGTGCCAAGGAATTTAATTGCAAATATTATGAGAAAAAAAAACCGTGGAATACAAAGTGCGATGTTGCATTTCCTTCTGCTACCCAAAACGAGATAAGCGGACAGGATGCCGAGAACCTGGTTAAAAACGGTTGTATGTGTGTGGCAGAGGGAGCGAATATGCCTTCTACACCGGATGCTATTGAGGTTTACCAGAAGGCGGGTATTTTATATGCTCCTGGAAAAGCATCTAACGCCGGCGGAGTGGCTGTCTCAGGACTTGAGATGTCACAGAACAGTATGCGGATCTCCTGGCCACGAGAGGAAGTAGATAGGAGGCTTCAGGATATAATAATTACTATACATAAGCAGTGCGTTAAATACGGCAAGGAAGGCAGGAATATAAATTATGTAAAAGGCGCAAATATTGCCGGGTTCATAAGAGTTGCCGATGCCATGATAGATCAGGGTTTGGTATAAGGGCTTATTTAAACCTATAGAGCTTCTTGTTTTCTGTCTGTCTTTGTTTGCTGGCGGGCCCGCTTTATAAACTCTTCAAACCTATAACCACATTTTTTTGCAAGATTTATAGTTTTTTGATAAATCCTGTAGTTATTGGCATTACCACTTATTAGTTCAGTAATATATAACAAATATAAGAATTCTTCAAGACTTTCTTTGTGAAACCATAAAACATTGTTATGTTGGTTGCATCCAATAATTTTTTTAAGTTTATTTTCTGTCCAGATATTTAATATATCCTGATTTTCTGAAATAAACAGGATCTTTTCCATAATTTTTTCAGCGTTGTTAATCCCCTTTTGTAGAAGACACTTTTTTATTACATTGTGCAACCCTGATTGGAAAAACATATTTTTAACAGATGACAATAGAATTGATGTGCCCAATATATAAAAAACTTTATCCTGATATATTTTTTTAAGTTCCTTAAATGCTTTGTATCTTTTTAATTTATTAAATGTTTTTTTGACATTATAGGGCTTTGAAAAATCTTTTAGAAACGATTCAATCTCTTCTGCAAAATTTTGTTCAGGGGATAAGAATACATTTTTTATTCTGTTGTGCAAGGGTTCGAGTTTCATCTCAAGAATTGCCTCTTCAATACTTTGTACGGGCGCGCCTTTAAGTCTTTTTTCAATCTCTGTATATTTTCCCGTTGTGTCCTGTATTTCCTTGAAATCAAGAAATACATTGTACTTAAATGCCCCTAATTCTATATATAGCCCTTCGGATCTTATTTTGTCTGTTTTTCTTATGTGCTCCATCCCTGTGATAAGATCTTTGAATACTATGAAGGATTTCTCACTGCAATTAATCTTAAGTCCGTCTATTATATTTTTTTGTATAAGTTTACCGGTTTTTCTATCAAGAAATGCAGCAGATGTTTTTATCCATCCAGATGCTTCTTCATATTTATTGTTATACACAACAATTGCTCTTTCGTCTCCGTACCTGTTGCTGTATGCGAATACATTTTCATTTACCCTGCCATCTGTTGCATATAGGTCATAGAGAAGAAAATTTTCAACTCTGCTGAAAAGAGGTCTTTTTTTAAGAAGAGGAAATATTTCTCTTTCATGTCTTTCTATGAATTTTATATCAGGATTTTCATCCCAGTATGCTTTCCTGTATTCCATTCCGTATTTTTCTCTAAACCCCTGAATCTGTCCATGTCCGAACATCGGAAGTCCGGGCATTGTTACCATCATTACTGTGATTCCAAAATATTTATCGTCTTTTCCAAATTGTATCACGGCTGGAACCTCATCAGGGTTATCCATAAAATTTACAAATCTCTTTAAGATTTCTTTGTCAAACTCCATAACATTTTTTATCACACTTCTGTATTTTGAGTTTTCTTCATTTTTTAACATATTCATAAATGCACTGTTATATACCCTGTGCATACCTAATGTTCTTACAAAATATCCCTCCATAAGCCAGAATGCCTCTGCAAGAAGAAGTGTATCAGGCGCCTCTTTTGCTACCCTGTCAACAACCTGTCTCCAGAATTCAACGGGAAATAGTTTTTCAAACTCCTCATTTGATACAGTATGTTCAGTCCTTGATGGGATGTCTCCTCCTGTTCCAGCCTCCGGGAACCAGAGCCTCTTATAATGTTTTTTTGCAAGTGTCATTGCTGCATCAAACCTTATGATGGAAGATTTTCTTGAAACATTAAGAATTTGCTGTATCACCGCTTCTTGGACCTCCGGGATAAGAAAATTTAGTTGTGCCGTATCATTCCAGGGCATACTTGTTCCGTCGTTGCCATGATAGATATAACGAACATCCCCTGTCTGTCTGTCAAGTCTTTTAAATACAACAGCAGCATCTGTTCTGTTCCAGTATCCGTCCTCTATAAAAATACTTATCCTTGTGTTGTCTGAAAGGTCTGTTCCATTGAATTGATATTTAGGGAAGGGAATATGCCGTAGTTGTATAAACCAGTCCGGATGTTCTATTACCCATTTTGAGCATATTCCCACATGGTTTGGAACCATATCTATGGCAATTCTTATACCTCTTTTAAGAGCCCTTTGTTTTAGATTTTCATATCCCTGTTCTCCGCCCAACTCATTTGCAACTGTATAATCATAGATAGAATATGCAGATGAATGTGCCTCAGGGTTTCCTGTTATCTGTTTTATCTTTCTTGAGGCGGGACTTCTTTCCCACACCCCTATTAACCACAGGCCCGTAAAACCCCATCTGAAAAGTGTGTCTATCTCTTCATCGGGTATTGCACAAAGGGTTGTTATAGGATACTGGTATTTTTTTGATAACTGGTCAAGCCAGACATATGTGTTTTTTGCAATCAGTACAATATTTGACATCCAGTCCAAATCCTGACTGTATCTTTCAGGTTCATCATAAAGTCCCATACCTTTTTTAAAAAAGGGGACAAATGTTTCCATTGCCCCTAAAAAAGGCATCTTTTCTTCTTCTTTTATCATATCAAGCGCAACAAGAAGCCTGTGTAAAAGTTTTTCTAAAAGTTCTTCGGATAACAGCAATCCCCAGTGTTCTTTTATATAAAGAAGTTGCCCTGTAATAGACCTTGGATGTGCAACAACAGGGGATTTTAATAAATTTACTATATCTTGATTATAAGGACCAAACCTTGGTTTTTTTTCTAAAAATCTGCAAAGGTTATAAATTACTTCAAGATAGGATGTGTTTTTTTTAAGAATTTTATCGTCAAAAAGTTCAAGAAATTGTTCAAATGCGGGATTGTTGTTTGCAAGAAAAGTAAGAAACATTTCTTCTAAAATTATCTCTGAATTTTTAATACCGTTGGTGCTGTCTTCTATATATTTTTTAGGGATTATGCCACCCCTATAAACAGAAAGCGGCGGGAATGTTTCAACAAAATCTATAAGTGTTTGTTTTAAGGCAGGACCAATCTTTTTTTCAATATATTCAATGGCTTCTGCAAATACATCGGATTTTTTCTTTCTTTTATAAATACCGAGCACATAATGAAAAATCTCATCCTCAAGAGTCATTGCATTTAACTGACCTGCACTTATTGTTTGTTCCGGCTGTTTAATAAGATTTCTTTTCTGGTTTATTTTGTATGCCAGTTCTTTTGCAATCTTCAGATTTCTAAAAATCACATTACCTGTAATAGAAGAAAAATCCTCATCTATATTGTATTTTTCCCTGCAGATTTTTGAGATATGGAAATGGAATGTTGAGGCAGAGGAAGTGTATGTGATATTATTATGGTTAAATTTTTTAGGTTGTATTTTAAAATTCATTTATTTTTCACTATCTTTTGATTTGTATGCTTCTTCTATTTTTTTTGCAACATCTTTATAACCTATATCAACCTCAAATATCTTTTTAAACTGTTCTGTTGCTTCGTTGTACTTTTTCATTTTTTCAAGTGTTATTCCAAGGTCATATATAAGCTCTTTTTTTTCTTCTGTAAGAGAAGTCATATTTTCTAATGCTCTTTCAAACTGGGCAACCGCAAGGTCGTTCATACCTTTTTCTCTAAAACATACGCCGAGCATATGAAGTGCCTGCACTCTTCTTGCAGGATCCGGCACAACTGTCTGAAACTCTGCAATTGCCTTGTCGTAGTTTTTATTTTGAAACAACAGCACCCCATATTCAAATCTTATTGAAGGATCTGTTGGGTAAAGCGCTGCTCTTTTTCCGGCCTCTTTTAATTTTGTAGCCTCTACCTCTTTTTTTAAGGCTTCAATTTGTTTTAAGATGAAAGGGTCATTGGGAGATTTTTTTAATTTTTCTTTCGTTTTTTCCATCTGTAACTCAATCTTTTTTAAGTTCACATCTCCAATCTTTCTTATTATTGCAAGGTTTGTTTTGTCAATCTTTAATACATCCTGGTATTTTTCCACTGCCTTATCATAATCTTCCGCTCTTACATAAAGGTCCCCCAATGTCCTAAGAAAGGTAGGATTAGAGGGTTCGCTTTTAAGTTTTTCTTCGTAATACTTTATCATCTGGTCTATATCAGACTCTGTTCTTACAATTTTTTCCTCTCTTTCAATCTGTGTAGCCTGTGCTGTGTCTTTTACGCTTGTTCTGAATGTGCCTGTGCTTGATTCTTCCCATCTTCCTTTTTGTATTGTTTCATGTGCGTCAATTTTTTTCAATTGAAACAGGATTTCATCATCGTTTGGTTTTAATCTACTTGCAACGTTTAAATAATTTCGTGCTTTTTTGTAGTCTTCTTTACTTGAATATAATTCTCCAAGTTTTTTCATTACCTTTGTATTTTTTTTGTTAAACTCTAATATACTTTCATAGGTGCCTATTGCAGACTCTATCATACCTGCTCTTAGCATTGCTTCTGCCAGAAGTGAAAGAAGCCTGGGGTTATAGGGGTTGCTATGAAGTGCCTTTTCAGTAATTTTGATTGCAACGAGGGGTTTGTTCTGGTTTAGTGCAACTGTTCCTGATGATATTATCTTTGGGATCTTTATCATTCTTATAATTTTACTTACGATTGAGGGAGGGTTCGCATCTGTTTTTCTTCTTTCACAGACACGCATAAGCATATGTGCCTCATACAAATCAGGTTTTAACTGAACAACCTCATCAAGCATATGCAGGGCATATCTATAATTATTTTTTAGTGCAGATGACTTTGCCTTTTCAAATATTTCTTCCCATTTTTCTTTTTGTAAAGACTGTTTTGTTTTAAACATATCTTTTATCTCATTATCCATACCACCTTTTGTTATAAGAATTTTAAGTTTAAAAATTGCTGTTTACAGTATATCAATATGAGATTTAACTGAGCCCTCGGGGAGTTTTTTTCCTCTATTTTCTTCTGAGGGCTCATCCTGAAGCCTAAAGGGCTGAAGAATCTCATGAGATCCTTCGTTGCTCCGCTTCTCAGAATAATGAGTCGGGAAACTCCCCGACCCGTCATTTAACTGTCAATAGGTAAGGAGTTTGACTCCATATGTTTCTTAAAATTTCTTGTAATAATTATCAATTATAACATAAATTTTTTAATTTCAATGTCGGATAATTTTTTCATACCTTATTTCCTTTTTTAGGCGACCAATAAGCGTATGACGAGATGCGGACATACAAAGTTTCCACAAAGTGGGAACTTGGGTGTAGCCGATGACCGAGTATCGGTTAGGCTTCGTGTCGTGCCGCACACCTATTTCAGTTTAATCTCAATAATAAAACGGACGGCATGGAGCGACCTCAATTCTTAATCTAAATAATTTGGAGCGTCGCAAAACCTGGTGTTATGTGAAATGCACGATTATTTTCTTTAAGCAAAATTGATAACAGAAACCGAACGCTTAACTGCAAAACTCTTTTTGTGCAACTTAATATGTTCAATTTCATGCAGTGTTTCGGCCTCAAGATAACTTTCTCCGCAGTGCAGACAAATTACAATAGGAACATTTTCTATTACAAAAATGTCCCTACCCTTGCCATATGTCCTGGCAACTCTGCGGATATGCACATCTTGTTTTCCACAATTATCACAAATCATTTCTATTCCTCTTACGATAGAAATATTATGGTGCATATACTGTAATTTTTTTTATTTATGTCCTGGCTTCAAGATGTGGTTACAAGTTGAGACTCCAGAACCTCCTTATTTTCTTCCTCTATTATAACAGAATCACAGGCAAAAGTCAAATTTCGTCCCGCCAGAAATTGGGAAGCGGGAAGTCACATCTTGAATTTAATATAATTTATAGTATAATAAGCAAGGAAATTTTAAAAGACGGAGGAGATAGTGGACAATATAAAAAAGGATAATAAAAGAGAACGTCAACAAAAACAAAAGTTTAATCCTATATTTATTGTGTGGATTATTGTATTGATTACACTGGGATGGCTTTTTATAACAAATCTAAACCGGGAAACAATCCAGAATATGTCTGACGGAGAACTTTACAGGCTACTTAAAACATCGCCCCTTGGTATCCATGCTATTGAAAAAGAAGCAGATATACTCCATGTACAGATGAGCGATGAAAAGAAATACCGTGTAATAATACCGGAAACAGACACACAAATGGTAGAACTTATAAGAGAAAGCGGTGTTGATTTTACAAATAGACAACCAAGAAGGGCATTGCAACAGTTCTTACTTTTTTTTGGACCTACTATTCTTTTTATATTTATAATCTGGCTTTTATTCTTTCGTGGGGCAGTGCAAGGGGGGGCAAAGATATTTTCATTCGGTAGAAGTGGCGCAAGAATGGTTGCACAGGCGCAAAATCCCATTACATTTAAGGATGTTGCGGGTGTTGACGAGGCAAAGGAAGAGATGCAGGAGATAATAGAATTTTTAAAAGACCCGAAAAAATTTCAGAAACTCGGTGGGCGGATACCCAAAGGTGTTCTTCTTATGGGAGCTCCTGGGACAGGTAAAACACTTCTTGCAAAGGCTGTCGCAGGAGAAGCAGGTGTGCCATTTTTTAGTATATCAGGTTCTGATTTTGTAGAAATGTTTGTAGGCGTGGGAGCATCAAGGGTAAGAGACCTTTTTGAACAGGCAAAAAGAGCTACAAAAACAATTGGTAAGGGCTGTATAGTATTTATAGATGAAATAGATGCAGTTGGAAGACAGAGGTTTGCAGGACTTGGCGGAGGACACGATGAAAGAGAACAGACACTTAATGCACTCCTTGTTGAGATGGATGGGTTTGACACACAGGAAGGCATCATATGTGTTGCTGCTACAAACAGGCCTGATGTTCTTGACCCTGCTCTTTTAAGAAGAGGAAGGTTTGATAGACAGATTGTTATAAACAGACCAGATATTCTCGGAAGAGAGGCTATCTTAAATGTTCATATAAAGAAAGTAAAACCTGCAAAGGATATTGATATAAAATCCATTGCAAGACAAACATCAGGTTTTTCTGGGGCAGACCTTGCAAATCTTGTAAACGAGGCTGCACTTCTTGCAGCAAGAAAGGGTAAAGAAGACATTACCATACTTGAATTTCAAGCCGCCATAGAGAGGGTTATTGCGGGGCCTGAAAAGAAAAGCAGAATAATAAGTCCACATGAAAGACAGTTGGTTGCATACCATGAATCAGGACATGCACTTCTTGCACTTTTAATACCAGGTTCAGAACCTCTTCATAAGGTTTCTATGATACCGAGGGGGCTTGCACTTGGATATACTATGAGGCTTCCCACAGAAGATAGATATATAATAAGCAAGAATGAGCTTTTAGGAAGGGTTGTGGGATTGCTTGGCGGAAGGACGTCTGAAGAACTGATATTTAATGAAATAACAACAGGAGCGGCAAATGACCTTGATATTGCGACAGAGATTGTAAGACATATGGTGTGTGAATATGGGATGGCAGAAGGGCTTGGTCTTGTTACGCTTGGCAAAGGGCAGCACCAGGTATTTCTTGGAAGAGACCTGTTAGAGGAAAGAAATTATTCTGAAAAAACCGCTCAGGTTATTGATGAAGAAATTCATCGTTTATTAAATACCGCATATACCAGGGCAAAACAGGTGCTATCTGAAAATTTAGATAAACTTAAGATCCTTGCCACAACATTGATGGAAAAAGAGGTTCTTGAGATGAAAGAGGTGGAGGAATTGCTTGGCCTAAAGATAGTGAAGGTATAAGAACCTGGCAAGCGGTGACAGGTGACAGGCGACTGGTGCCCTTGCGCTCTGGCATTTTGGTGAACGGAAAACGGTGAACGGAATACGGGGCGATGGAATTTTGGTTATGGAAAGAAAGATATTTTGTTGGGACTGCAATGGGAAAAAAATTGTGCTTGGTAAAAAAACCCTGATTATGGGTATATTAAATGTTACACCTGATTCTTTTTCAGGAGATGGAATATATAAAAATCTTACTCTGGCAGTTGAAACAGGAATAAAACTTGTTGAAGAAGGGGCAGATATAATAGATACAGGGGGTCAATCAACAAGACCCGGTTCGGTATGGATAAGCAAAGAGGAGGAATATCAAAGAACCATTCCGGTTATAAGAACACTTTCAAAAAAAATAAAGGTTCCTATTTCGGTTGATACAACAAGGTCTTCTATTGCAGAAGCTGCTGTTGATGCAGGTGCGGGCATTATCAACAATATAAGAGGATTATCTGAGGGACAAGAAATAGCAAAAATTGCAGCAAAACAAAATATTCCCATTGTTATTATGCACATCAAAGGAACACCTAAAACAATGCAAAAAAATCCTCATTATAAAGACCTTTTGAAAGAAATTATAAACAGGCTTAAAAAACAAATAGACATTGGCTTAAAACAGGGCTTAAAAAAAACTCAAATAGCAGTTGACCCTGGCATAGGATTTGGAAAAACACCGGAACACAATCTTGAAATTCTTCGCAAACTGGACATTCTACATACACTCGGGTGTCCTGTGCTTATAGGAACATCAAGGAAATCTTTCATAGGAAAGATACTGAATAATAGACTTGCGGATGAAAGAATTTTTGGCACCGCCGCCACTGTTGCTCTTGCTATTTTAAAAGCGGCACATATTGTAAGGGTGCACGATGTTGCACAGATGAGGGATGTGTGCAGGGTTTCTGATGCAATATGTTTTCCTATGTTGAGGGGTTAATATGAAACTTACTGTAAATCCCAATAGAATGGAACTTTTAAGGATAAAGAAAAGAACTATTCTTGCAAAAAAAGGACATAAACTTCTCAAAGACAAACAAGAAGAACTGATGAAAATGTTTATCCTTACCATAAAAGCCGCAAAAAAATTAAGGATAGAACTTGATGCGCAATTAAAAGAGGCACAATTTGCCTTTTTATTGGCAAGGTCCAAAATGACACAAGAGGAATTGCACAGTGCCCTTGCATTCCCAAAGGGGAGCATAACTGTTGATGTCTCGGTTCAAAATGTATTAAATATAAAAGTGCCTGTTTTTAAGATTTCAGGCAGGATAGACCCTTATTCCTATGGTTTTGCACATACAGGAGTTTATCTTGATAAGGCAGTAGGACTTGTTTGTGGTTTGTGGTCAAGTATGATAAAACTTGCAGAAATAGAAACAAAGGTTGAACTTCTTGCAAAAGAGATAGAAAAAACAAGAAGAAGGGTAAATGCATTAGAATATGTGCTGATTCCTTCTCTTCTGGAGACAACCAGAGGCATTACCATTAAACTTTCAGAGGATGAAAGGTCAAATCTTACAAGGCTTATGAGAGTAAAAGAAATAATAGAAAGCAGATACTAAAGACCGGAGACTGGTGCACTGGTGACTGGTGCACTGGTGCTCTGGTGACTGGTGCTCTGGTAACTGGCTCCAAGGAGGAATTATGGAAAAAAATAAGGATTTTAAAATTATAGAAAAAAGGGTTGATGAATCCTGGAAAGAAGGTGTAGAAAAGGAAAAGTCCAGGGATGAGGCAAAACAGGAAGCGTCAAAAACCTTTACTTCTGAAGAACCTCAACAACAAAGACAGAGCAAACCTCAGCCTGAATTTGAAGAACAGAGTGCAAATCTTTTCGGTATGCTTATAAGCAGTCTTGCAACACAGGCACTGGTGTTTATGGGTGAGATGCCTGTTGATGAGGCTGGAAACAGGGTAAGAGATGTTGAAAGAGCAAAACAGACGGTTGACATGCTCGGGATGATAAAAGAAAAAACAGAGGGCAATCTTTCTCCTCAGGAGGCAAAAGCAATAGAAGATGTTCTTTATGAATTAAGGATGAAGTTTGTAGGTGTGTTTAAGTAGGATGGAAATTTTTATTGAAAGATATTTAAGATATCTTGAGGTTGAAAGAAATGCATCTGTGAACACACTGAAGGCCTATTCAAATGACCTGAAAAATTTTAAGACATATATAGCGGATAAACCCTTAAAAGAAATAGACTATCTTACCATCAGGGCATTTCTTTCAATACTAAAAGAGAAGTACAATAAAAGCAGTATAAGAAGAAAGATAGCCTGTTTAAGGTCTTTTTTCAGGTTTATGTGCAGGGAAGGGCATCTATCTTCCAACCCTGCGGCTGCGGTGAGCCTTCCTCGGAAAGAAAAAAGACTTCCCATTGTACTTGATGAAGCAGAGATTATAAAACTTCTTGAAGCCCCACCTGAAGATGATGTATCTGGAATCCGTGATAGAGCGGTTCTTGAAACATTGTACAGCACCGGTATAAGGGTAAGCGAACTTGTCGGATTAGATAAAGATGATATTGATTTTATCGGAGGAAGTATTGTTGTATTCGGAAAAGGGAAAAAACAAAGGCTCGTTCCTATTGGAGACAGAGCACTTTCTTATATAAAGACCTACCTTGAGAAAAAAGACAGATACTTAAATAAATTGGGAGTAAAAAATATCAACCAGAAAGCAGTATTTTTAAATCATAAAGGCGGACGTCTTTTAGACCGCTCTATAAGAAGAATTGTTGAAAAATATATAACTATTGCAGGCACAAGGCATAATATTTCACCACACACACTAAGACATTCGTTTGCAACTCATATGCTTGACAGAGGAGCGGACTTAAGGGCTGTTCAGGAATTGCTCGGTCATCAGAGCCTTTCAACAACGCAAATATATACACACCTTACACCGCAGAGATTAAAATTGGTTTATGAAAAAACGCATCCGAGAGCATAAAGACAAAGAAGACAATCAGAGGGTATACAATAGTTGACAAAAAATATGCAGATTATAATAGATGTGGCATATTTTTTATTTTTTATTTTTTCACTACCCTTTTTTATATTTAAGTCAATAACACAGGGGAAATATAAAAAAGGCATTCTATCTCGTTTTGGTTTTTATCCCACACGTTTGTCTAAATATTCAAAACAATCTCCTGTGATATGGCTCCATTCTGTAAGTGTCGGAGAGGCAATATCAGCCCAGAAATTTATTAAATCCTTAAAAGAGAGACTTACTTCTTACAAATGGGTGTTTTCAACTGTCACTGATACAGCACAGGAGGTGGTCCAACACAACTGGGGCAATTTCTCAGAGGTTATCTATTTCCCGCTTGATTTTAGTTTCAGCGTAAAAAGAGCAATAGACGCCATAAATCCGTCTCTTGTTATTGTTATGGAAACCGAAATCTGGCCCAATCTTCTTATCAGTCTTTCAAAAAGAAAAATACCTGTTTTTTTTGTCAACGGAAGAATATCTGACCGTTCTTATAAAAAATATAGAATTATAAAACCTGTTTTAAAAAATGTTTTTAAAAGTGTATCAGGATTTTTTATGCAGACAGACGAAGATGCAAGAAGAATTATTGGTATAGGAGCAGACCCAGAAGATGTTTTTGTAACAGGCAACATTAAATTTGACAGTGTAGATGAGATGTGTTTTTCAAGCAAAACAGGGTATTACAAAGAATTATTTGTATTGACACATCCTTTGATTGTTGCAGGAAGCACACACAGGGGTGAAGAAGAAATAATACTAAAAGCATTTAAGTACATCAAAGAGGGATTTCTTATTCTGGCTCCAAGACATCTTGAAAGACTTAAAGAGGTTGAGGATATTATCACAAGATATGGATATAATCCGTTAAGGTTGAGTAATTTTAAAAAACAAACTGACTTAAAGCATAGTATCATCTTGCTTGATACGATGGGCGAATTAAGATTTCTGTACGGTGCGGCTGATATTGCAATTGTAGGGGGAAGTTTTGTACCAAAGGGAGGACACAATATACTTGAGCCTGCATCTTTTGGGATACCTGTATTGTTCGGGAAGTACACATTTAATTTTAAAGAATCCGTATCAATAATGTTGAATTCAGGTGCCGCGATACAAATAAATAATAAAACCGAATTAAAAACAGTGATAGAAAAACTGCTGAAAGACAAACAGTATGCGGAACAAATAGGAGAAAAGGGAAAAGAGCTTATATTAAAGAATAAGGGTTCTTCCGATAAAATAGCAGATATGATAAAGAAACTTTTATGAATATATTTTCAGGCACCACAACTGATGTTATTTATCAGATAATATATATTTTTATTCTGATGGGATTCGGGGTTATATTTTCAAGATATATCCAGGCTTCTTCTAAAAAGGAAACCTATCTGTTATGCAGGGAGAGTGGTGTCTTAACACTAACCACACTTTTGATGCGGATTGCTTTTCCTTGTCTTATCTTTACAGTGATGCTTGAAAGGTACAGTGTTGATTTGATTTCAAAAAACTGGATGCTTCCTGTGCTCGGCTTTCTGATGCCTCTTGTCGGATATATAATCGGGAAAATATTTTTAGTTTTCTTCAACACAAATATAAATAAACAAAGGGCATTTCTTTTTAATTGTTCTATAAATAATTACTTTTTCTTTCCGCTTCCTATTGTTATGTCTACTTGCGGACAGGAAGGAGTGGTTCTACTTGCGCTTATGACAATCGGCTCAGAGACTGCCTTGTGGACATTAGGAACCATAAGCATTACAGGCGCCAGGATGGATAAACATAGTCTGAAACATCTTTTAAGCCCGACACTTATTGTGCTTTTTCTATCAATTATTATTGCTCATTTTACAAGAGAGTTGCATTTCTGGAATTACCGTTTTACAAAGATAGCCATAGAAAGTATAAAAAATACAGGAGCCTGCGCCATACCACTTGCAATGATTATAGCAGGAATAAACATAGGTAGATTAAAACCAAAGTATGTATTTAATGACAAATGGATAATATTTATAACATTGATGAGGCTTATTATAATACCATTTATATTGCTGACGGTCCTTAAATTTTTTGTATATAGAAATATTCTTCAAACAACAGGCTATACAGTTGCATCAATAGTTTCTGTTATGCCTGTTGCAATTGCAGGTGCGATTTTTGTTGAACACTATGGAGGAGATAAAGAATTCATTGGCGCAAGTATGCTGGTAACAACACTTTTTATGCTGATAACCACACCACTTTTACTTATCTATGCAGGGATATAAGGAGGCTCGGATTGGAAAATATACTTGTAAATCCCGCAAAAATGATTAAAGGAAGCATTGAAATTCCGGGTGATAAATCAATATCCCAGAGGGCAATAATAACAGGAAGTATCTCACAAGGGAAAACCTGTATTAAGGGCTTTCTTGAAGGCGATGATTGTATTTTTGCAATAAAATGTTTTGAACAGATGGGTGTAAGATTTGAAAAACGGGGCTCTGATATTATTGTGCAGGGTGTGGAAATGTACGGACTTAAAAAACCTTCAAAGGAATTATATTTTGGGAATTCCGGAACATCTATCAGGATTATAATGGGTATTCTTGCGCCACAGGATTTTGAGTCTACACTTACAGGTGACAGGTCCCTTTCATCAAGGCCTATGGGAAGGGTTGTAGAGCCTTTAAGGCTTATGGGTGCTGATATTGCCGGCTCTGGCGGTGGAAATTTTGCCCCGATAATAATAAAAGGAAAAAGGCTTCGTTCAATAACATACAGAACAAGTGTTGCAAGTGCCCAAGTGAAATCTGCTATACTTCTTGCAGGACTTTATGCAGACAGGACAACAACTGTAATAGAACCTTTGAAGTCAAGAGACCACACTGAAAGGATGCTTTCCTATTTTGGGGCCGATGTCCATGTTGAAGATTTAAGCATTTCAATAAAACCGATAGATAGACTTATTGCCCGAGAAATTAATGTTCCGGGGGACATATCAAGCGCAGCGTTTTTTTTATGTGCAGGGGCTATTTTAGAAGGAAGTGAAATTTATATAAGCAATGTGGGATTGAATCCAACAAGGACTGGTGTAATAGACATACTAAAAAGAATGGGGGTTGATATAGAAGAAGAGATTAAGGAACAGGGTTATGAACCTAAGGGTGATATTATCTGTAAGGGCGTAAAAAACATAAAGCCTTTTATTATAAATCCCGATGAAGTTCCTTCTGTTATAGATGAACTTCCTATACTTATGGTCTGTGCAGGTTTTGCTGATGGTATATCTGTTATAAAGGGTGCATCTGAATTGAGAGTAAAAGAAGCGGACAGAATTTATTCCATGCAAGAAGGACTAGAACATCTCGGGATTAAGATGGATATAAAAGGCAATGATATATATATACAGGGAATAAAAACAGGCAGGAGTTGCAAAGTCAAAAGTTTTGGTGACCACAGAACTGCTATGTCAATGATGGTAGGAGCCTTAAGAGCAGATGGTCCTGTTGTTGTTGAAGATACAGCCTGCATTAGAAAATCATTTCCAGGTTTTGAAAAACTTTTACAGCAGGTTGTTGTAGAGAAATAGGTTCCTCCTTCTATAGTTTTTAATGACCCGCCGAATTTCCTGCAACAAATCCAGAAGACCATGCCCACTGCAGGTTATATCCTCCTGTATCTGCATCTACATCCAGTATCTCTCCACAAAAAAATAAATTTGGTATTATCTTAGACTGCATTATATCGGCTCTGACCTCTGATACATCCACTCCACCACAGGTCGTTTGCGCTTCTCTAAATGGTCTTAGCCCTTTTATTTTAATTTCAAAATTTTTTAAGTTTTTTATAAGTCTTTTCATATCACTATTCTTAATCTTTTCACAGGGTAAATCAGAAGCAATACCTGATACAAAGATAAGAAACCTCCCGAGTCTATCAGGTAGAAAGCCGATAAATAAATCCGATGCTTTTCTATTTTTAAGAAGCAAAATCCTTTTTTTCAGTTTCTTTTCAATATCATTTTCATAAGGCAGAAAGTCAATATTTATATTTGAATTTCTGCTCACAAACCTGCTTGAAAAAAGTGCAGCAGGACCCGATATCCCATATTTTGTCCAAAGGATTTCATCCGTTATTTTAAGTCCGCATTCAGGAATTGTTAGCGTAACATCAAGCCTTATTCCCTGTAGAGTATGAGGCCAGCTTCCTTCGGTTTCTATTGGAACAAGTCCGGGTTTTAATAGGCTTACTCTGTGTCCAAGTGATTGTGCAATCTGATATCCTGTATCAGTATTGGAGGATTGTTCATATGCTTTTCCGCCGCAACTTATTATTACCCTGTTACAGGTATGAGAACATCCTCTTTGAAATATTTTAAATCCGTTTTTTACAGGTTTTATTCCTATTATTTCGCAACCTGTATTTTCTATTACACCAAGTTCTTTGATTTTTTGTTTAAGGCAAAAAACAACAGAAGATGCCTGATTTGATTTTGGGAAAAACCTTCCTTTTTCATCACAATAAGAATCAATACCTATTGAATTAAAAAAATCAACGGATGCCTTATTATCAAATGCATCAAGGGCCGGCTTTATAAAATTTTTATCCCTACAATGAAAGTGTGATAAACGTAAGTCTTTGTTTGTAAAATTACATCTACCGTTTCCTGTTACAAGAATTTTCTTTCCTAAATCCTGTTTTTTCTCCCATAGAATGACTTTTGAATTGCTTTTTGCAGCAAATATTGAAGCAATCATTCCGGATGCTCCGCCACCTATAATAGATATAGTCTTTTCCATAACGGGTTGTTCAGGCTGTAGACTGTTAGGCTGCAGGTTTTTTCTATAGCCTTGTAGTTTATTTTAAAAGTCTATCTTCTTATCAGTCTATCTACCTAAACAGTCGCATATGTTATAATATACCATAATTAAAAACATATGAAAAAAATAGAAATGTTTTTAGAAGAAAGAAAAGAAAGGGGACTTTTAAGGGAGTTGAGACCCTTTTCTTTTAAGATACAGGGGAAGATATATACAGACGAAAGGGTTTTTATAGATTTTTCCTCAAATGATTATTTGGGTCTGTCTTCACATCCCTATCTTATTGAAAAAGTCAGAGAAGCTGTTGCAATGTTCGGCACCTGTTCTTCTGCATCAAGACTTTTAGGTGGAGATTTTCAGATTCATCACAGACTAGAGGAAAGGGTTGCCAGGTTCAAGGGCAAAGAGTCCGCCGTTGTGTTTAATACAGGATATCAGGCAAACATAGGGATTTTAAGTTCTTTGTTATCAACACAGGATGTTGTTTTTGCCGACAAGGCCTGTCATGCAAGTATTATTGACGGGATTATACTTTCGGGTTCAAAACTGTTCAGGTTCAGACATAATGATACGAACCACCTTGAAAGTCTTCTTAAACAAAAAAGAAAACAGTATAAGACCTCAATGATAATTACTGAAACCATATTTAGTATGGATGGGGACAGGGCAGATTTGAAAAATATTGTCGGTCTGAAAAACAGATATGATTCTTATCTTATGGTTGATGAAGCCCATTCAACAGGTATATATGGCAGAAACGGTTCCGGTATGATTGAAGAAGAAGGGCTTTGTTCTGATGTAGAGTTAATAATGGGAACTTTCAGCAAGGCACTGGCTGGTTATGGCGGGTATCTTGCAACATCAAAAAAGATAGCCAGTTACATTATAAACACATCCAGAAGTTTTATATATTCAACCGCTCTTCCTCCCTTTATATCTGCCTGCAATCTTGCGGGACTGGATTTAATAGAAAAAGAACCTGAAAGAAGAAAAACCGTACTTGAATTATCCGATTTTTTAAGAGAGTCTTTAAAAACAAAAGGTTATAAAATTATCGGAAATTCACAGATTGTTCCTTTGATTACAGGTGATAATACTAATACACAAAAAACAGCATCATTGCTTCTGGAAAATGGATTCTGGGTTTTCTCAGTAAGGCCTCCCACTGTGCCTGAAGGCACATCCAGAATAAGATTTTCAATAACATACCATCATAAAAAACAAGATCTGCAAAAAATAATCTCTCTCATCAATTAAACTCAACAGCACTCCCTACAACAAGCATCATGTCCTATCCAAAACAGACAGTCTTTTTTGCCTTTTTATCTTGTCCTTTTTATTGAAAAAAAAATTTCAAAAAAAATACTTGACAGGGTTTATTTTATATGGTAGATTTGTGGTGGAAAGTGGTGGAAAGTGGTGGATAGTGTTTTACGGCGAATACAATTATAAGATAGATAACAAAGGACGGCTGTTTGTTCCTTCAAAATTTAAACGTGTTTTGCAGGAAGAGGTATCTTCAAAATTTTTTATAACAAGAGGGCTTGAAGGATGTCTTATGGGATTTGCAGAATCAGGGTGGAGAAAAGAAGAGGAAAGGTTAAAGTCAATGCCATTTCAAAGAAAGGATGCAAGAAGGTTTCAGAGGTTATTCTTTAGTGGGGTATCTGAAACAGAAATGGATTCTCAGGGAAGGATATTGATACCTGATTATTTGAAAAAATATGCAGAACTTAAAAATGATGCAAAGATTATAGGGGTTTCACATTATTTTGAAATCTGGGATCCTAAAAAGTGGGAAGTGTTTAAAAAAGAATCGGAAGATAGTTTTGAAGAGATTGCAGAAAGATTATAAAAGACACAGACTAATATGGTCCATATTCCTGTCCTGTTAAAAGAGGTTCTGGATTACCTTAAGCCCAGGAACGGTTTTTTTATGCTTGATTGCACTGTTGGTGCCGGTGGGCATTCAAAAGAAATTCTTCAAAGGATAATGCCTGACGGGATACTGATAGGCATTGATAAGGATGAAGATATTTTACGCATTGCCGGACAAAATCTTAAAGAGTTTGAGGGGCATTTTTTTCTTTTTAAAAAGGACTTTGTAGGTATTGATTCTATATTAGATACGCTTCATAGTTTGCCTTTGACAGGAAAGATAAAAAGTTTTGACGGAATGCTTTTTGATTTGGGAGTTTCATCTTTTCAAATTGACAGTGCCCGGAGAGGATTTAGTTTTTCCGTGGACGGTCCTCTTGATATGAGGATGGATAAAGAGCAGGATTTGTCTGCATATACAATTGTGAATAGATGGACAAAAGATGAAATTGCAGATGTTTTATTCAATTACGGCGGCGAGAGATTTTCAAGGAAGGTTGCTTCCGGGATTATTGAGAAGAGAAAAAAACATCCGATAAAAACGACTTTTGAGTTATCAAATATTATTCTTAGTGTGATTAAAAAAAGGGGAAAGATACATCCTGCGACAAGAACATTTCAGGCACTCAGGATTGCCGTAAATGAAGAACTCAGCACACTTGAAAAATCTCTTCCCAAGGCAATTCAAGTCCTGGCAAGATGCGGAAGGATCTGTGTCATATCTTTTCATTCATTAGAGGACAGAATTGTTAAACGGACTTTCAAAAAATATGAAAAACAGGGAATTATAAATATCTTAACTACAAAACCCATAAGACCGTCTCTTGAAGAAACAAGGGTAAATCCCAGAGCAAGAAGCTCAATATTAAGAGCGGCAGAAAAGAGGTGATTATGAAAAAGGGAAGGCTTTTGTTTTTTGTTTTGTTTATCACCTGTGTTTCTCTTATTTATGTCCATCAAAGAACACAGATTATTGTTAATGGTTACAGGGAGAAAAAAATATTACAGGAAAACATAATTCTTTCTAACGAAAGGAGACATCTTGATTATATAAAAGAAACAATGCGGTCTCCAATTGTTCTGTCAAACATTTTAGGGAAGGATAAGGAAAATTATGTTTTAAGTGACAATACCAATACTTTTTACATACCTGTAAGTTCTACACGGCAAATGGCGGAAGAAAAAACAATATTTAACAAGGTATATAGTTTTATATTTCCACAAACACAAGCACAAGATAGAAGATAAGGGAATGAACCCTGCCTTTCCAAAAAAGAGCAGGGGAAGGACTATATGCAAGATGAAAATGAGCACCTGGTTTTCTCTTTGACATTTATCATTTAACATCGGGGATTATAGCAAAATTAGACCGCTCAATTCATTTTGCCAATAACCCTTTAAGCCTTTCAGCAGATAGGCTCGCCTGCGCGAAGAAGAAAGCAGATATGTATAACCAACAGCATAAATCAAGATCTATTATTGTATTTTTTTCTTGCATCTTTATATTTTTTATATTGGGTGTCAGAATATTTTATCTGCAAGTATTTCAAAATAAATTTTATAAAAATCTTGCTGCATCTCAGCATACTTCTAGAGTACGCGTTGAACCCCACAGAGGAGATATTCTTGACCGCAGAGGCAGGAAGATTGCAACCTCAATTCTTACCACATCCGTGTATGTTCATCCTAAAAAAATATCAGATGTAAAAAAAGTATCCCGCATTCTTTCAGAAAAATTAGATATAAAAGAGGATGTGTTAAAATCAAGAATCACATCGGACAAAAATTTTGTTTGGATTAAAAGAAAAACAGATACACAAACAGGGGATTCTATAAGGGCGTTGAAAATTGAAGGGCTTGGTGTGCGTGAAGAAAGAAAAAGGGTATATCCTACTTCTGAACTTTTTAGTATTGTTGGATACTCTGATATTGATAACAAAGGCATTGAGGGGTTAGAAAAACACTGGGATAGCCTTCTTTCTGGGAGCAGGGGTTTTGAATATTATTCTGTTGATGCAAGAGGAAGAAGATTTAAGGCTCTTCCTGATAAAAATATTGATGTTAAAAACGGTTTGGAAGTGGTTTTATCGCTTGATGCAATATATCAGAATATAGCATATGAAGCCTTAAAAAAGGCTGTGCTACAGACAGGCGCTAAAAGAGGATTTATTATAACGGGTTTTCCAAAAACAGGTGAAATTATAACATTTGTTCGTTACCCATCATTTGATCCAAATACTCCCTTTTCATTATCTGCGGAATCAAAAAGAAATTTTCCTGTAACAGATATCTTTGAGCCTGGTTCTTCATTTAAAGTTGTAACAGCATCGGCTGCAATAGAAGAGGAAATAGTTGAACTACAGGATAGGTTTTATTGTGAACAGGGAATTTACAACATCGGAAGGTTTAGACTTCGCGACCACAAACCTTTTGGTTGGTTGACATTTAAAGAAGTAATTGAACAATCTTCAAACATAGGGACAGCAAAAATTGCTATGATGCTGGGTCCTGATAAACTATATAAATATATAGATGGTTTTGGATTTGGGAAAAAAACAGGCATTGATATGCCGGGTGAGGTAAGGGGTCTTATAAGACCTGTTTCTAAATGGAGTAAAACATCAGAATGGTGTATACCTATGGGGCAGGAAGTAGGTGTTACGGGTATACAGTTATATAGTATGATATCTACTATTGCAAATGGCGGATACTGGGTTCAACCCTACATTACAGATTATTTTCAGTCTAATGACGGTGGTGTTCGGTGGATGCCTAAAAGATTGCCCGCCAGGAGAGTTATATCAGAACGGACAGCAGGTCTAATGGAGGAGATACTTACAGGGGTTGTTGAAAGAGGGACTGGTTTTCGTGCAAAAATACCCGGGGTTTTGGTGGCCGGAAAAACAGGAACAGCACAGAAGATAGGTGCTGACGGTAGATATTCTGCTGATAAATTTATTGCGTCATTTGTCGGATATGTAAAAACAGACGATATATCTATAGCCGGGGTTGTTGTCATTGATGAACCACAAACCTCGCCCTTCGGCAGTGTTGTTGCAGCCCCTGTATTTAAAGAGGTTTGCCAGAAAATTTTAGCCTACATGGTGGACGAATCCTTACAAGAAACATCTACAACAATAGCACAATTGCGTTCTCGTGCCTTGCGGTAGATTTGCCTGTTGTGCAACTTAGGAGCCCTGTCTTGTTGGGACCTTTATCTTAAAAGACAGGCAGAGACAAGGCAGGATTAGATAAGGAGAATGTATGGAACTGCAAAATCTTTTGAAAAATATAAGTGTTATATTCAAAAATTGCAACAGCAGTATAGATATTAAAGGCATAGTAAGTGATTCAAGACTTGTAAGGGAAGGGTATTGTTTTGTTGCAGTAAAGGGTGTCCATACCGATGGGCACAGGTTTATAAAAGATGCTGTGCACAGGGGTGCAGTTGTTGTAGTGTGTGAGGAAAAAGTTAATAACGGTGTTTCTTATGTTCAGGTTAAGGACAGTCATAAATCGTTGATAAGTATTTTAAAGACATTTTATTTTAATCCCTCAGAATCTTTAAGGGTAATAGGTGTAACAGGAACAAACGGGAAAACAACAACAACATATCTTTTAGAATCAGTTCTTAAGACGCAGGGATTTTCTGTTGGTGTGATAGGTACCATAAGTTATAGGTTTAAAGGCCGTTCAATTCCCGCAACAAATACTACGCCCGGTCCTGTTGAATTACAGGCGCTCCTTGCTTCAATCAGGGACCAAGATTGCAAGTATTGTTGTATGGAGGTTTCTTCTCATTCTCTTGACCAGGGGCGTGTGGATGGTATAAACTTTAGGTGTGCGGTATTTACAAATCTTACACCGGAACATCTTGATTATCATAAGGATATGAATTCTTATTTAGATGCCGAGTCGAAACTATTTGAAATGCTTTCAAATAATTCATATGCGGTTTTAAATATTGATGACAACAGTTTTAATATTCTGTCACAAAGAACAAAGGTAAGTATCATGACATATGGATTTGGGAACAATGCACAGATATATCCTGTGGATATAAAAATTTTAAAAAGTGGTATGTATGGAAGTATAAACACACCTGTGGGGTTGTTAAGAATTGAATCTAATATCATTGGCAGATACAATGTTTATAATATAATGGGTTGCATAGGGGCTGCAATATGTGAAGGTGTTAAAAAAGAAAACATAGAAGAGGGCATAAAAGCATTAAAAGGAATTCCGGGAAGAATGGAACCAGTAGAAAATAATAAAGGCATAATGATATATGTTGACTATGCGCACACAGATGATGCTTTGAAAAATGTGCTTCAAACATTAAAGGATATAAAAAAAGATGGAAGAATTATTGTTGTATTTGGTGCCGGCGGAGATAGAGACAAGACCAAAAGACCGAAGATGGGCAAGACTGCAGGTGAAGGCGCAGATTATGTAATCATTACAAGTGATAATCCGAGGACAGAGAATGCTCTGGACATATGTAAGGATATTGAAGCAGGGCTCAATCACAGCGTAGATTATAATATTATTGTAGACAGAAAAGAGGCAATAAGAACTGCAATACAAAACGCAAAACAGGGAGATATTGTTCTTATAGCGGGCAAAGGGCATGAAACCTATCAGACACTTAAAGATACAGTAGTCCCTTTTGATGACAGGGAAGAGGCGGGAAATATAGTCAATAAGTAATATCTTTAAGTATGGTTATAGTTTAATTTAATATTTAGGCGTCAAGGCATTAAGGGATCGAGGTATCAAGGGTAAAACATCAAGATTAAATCGTAGTAGAATCCTTGAAACCCTAAAACCCTGAAACCCTGAAACCTTAACCTGTTAATACCATGGAAGATTCTATAAACTATTCGGATGTTTGTTTTTCTCTTGAAGATGTTTTAGAAGCAACAGGGGGGATTCTTATTCATCCCTGTGAAAGAAATATATTATTTAACGGTGTATTGATTGACAGCAGGATGTGCAAGCCCGGCTCTTTATTTATTGCGATAAAAGGCAATAATTTTGATGGGCATATCTTTGTGCGGGATGCTGTATCCTCAGGATGCACAGGAGCAATAGTATGCCGTGATGTTTCTGTCCAGGCCCCTTGTGCTTTAATAAAAACAGATGATACCAGAAAAGCACTCGGGATGCTTGCAAGATTTCACAGGGAAAGGTTCACTGTACCGGTTGTAGCAATAACAGGAAGTTGCGGTAAAACAACAACAAAAGAAATGTCTGCAAGGTGCCTTGAATATTCAGGGCCTGTTCTTAAAACACCAGGTACCTGTAATAATGATATAGGGCTTCCGCTTACACTTCTTGGCTTAACGCCTTCTTACAAAAATGTTGTTCTTGAGCTTGGTATAAATCGTCCGGGCGAGACCAGGTATCTTACAGGTATCTGCAAGCCCACCATAGCTGTTCTTACAAACATAGGAAAAGCACATATCGGTTTTTTTGGTTCGGTTTATAATGTAAGAAAAGAAAAATCAAGTCTCCTGGAATCCCTTTCTGCTGGCGCATCTGCTGTTCTGCCTTTTTGTGAAGATGGTGTTATAAAACTTGCAAGGTTATTGAATATAAATTTTAAAACATTTGGAGAAAATTCACTGTCTGATTTTTATCCATCCGATATAACAGAATCATCGGAAAAAATAGATTTTAAGTTAAACGGGAAATATGATGTAAGTCTTAAATTGTGTGGGCGGCACAATGTGCTGAATGCCTGTGCCGCTGCTGCTGTTTCCTCTTTGCTTGGCATAGAAGAAAAGGTGTTCTGTTCTTCGGTATCTGATATGGCGCCTCTTCCTCTTAGACTCAAGTGGGAAAATATAAGAGGTGTTAATTTTCTCATGGACTGTTATAACTCAAATCCGGATGCGGTCCACGTCGCTATTGAGGTTTTTAAGCAAAAAGAATGCAAAGGTAGAAGAATAATAATTCTCGGAGATATGAAAGAACTTGGAAGGTTTTCAAAATCTTTTCATATAAATGTAGGCAGAAGAATTGCAAAACAAGATATAGATTTTCTTATAACAGTTGGTAAGGCGGCTAAATTTATTGCTCAGTCAGCAAAGGATGGGATACCTTTTAAAAAAATATTTTGTGTTGATGATATAAGTTCTACATCAAAAATATTGTCCGAGATTATAAAACCCGGCGACTGTGTGCTTATAAAGGGTTCAAGAACTATACGGATGGAAAGGATACTTAAATGTTTTATTACCTCTGGGAATTAAAAGACATATTCTTCGGTTTTAATATATTCAGGTATATTACTTTCAGAGCATTTATGGCAGGTGTATTTGCATTTTTATTCTGTCTTCTTACGGGGAAAAGATGGATAAGATTTCTTGAGAAGATGCGCTTAAAAGAAAATATAAGGACAGAACAAGATGCCCCGGGACTTCATCAACTCCATAAACATAAACAGGGCATACCTACAATGGGTGGCATAATAATTGTCCCTGCAATACTTGCTACAACACTACTGTGGGCGGATATATTAAATCCATATATTATTGTTGTGGTTTTAAGTACACTGTGGCTTGGTTTTATAGGCATACTTGATGATCGTCTGAAATTGAAAAACAACGGAAAAAAAGGTTTAAGTGCTAGAGCCAAAATTTATGGACAGGCGGTTTTAGGCTTAATCATAGGTTGTATTCTTTATCTGGACCCTATGGTTTCTTCAGGTATAGAGATACCCTTCTTCAAAGATCTTATTATAGATATAGGTTTTTTATATATACCATTTGCTATACTTCTTATTACAGTGGCATCAAATGCTGTAAATATAACAGACGGTATTGATGGGCTTGCATCAGGTTGTACCGTGATACTTGCACTTACATATGCGGTGTTTTCTTATGTTGTAGGACACAGGGTGATAAGTGATTACCTTATTTTTAATTATATACCCGGTTCAGGTGAGCTTACGGTATTCTGTGTAGCCATAGCAGGAACAATGTTAGGATTTCTATGGTTTAATACATACCCCGCACAGGTATTTATGGGCGATACAGGTTCACTTGCAATCGGCGGTTTATTTGCAATTCTTGCTCTTATATTGAAAAAAGAGATAGTTCTTCTTATTGCAGGCGGTGTTTTTTTTATGGAGGTCCTGTCTGTTGTTGTTCAGGTGGTATCCTGTAAGATAAGAAAGAAAAGAGTATTTCTTATGTCTCCCATACATCACCATTTTGAATTATCGGGGGCCAAAGAGCCCAAGATTATGGTCAGGTTCTGGATATTGGCCGGTGTATTTTCACTTCTTGCGCTTGCCACATTAAAACTAAGATAAATTTAAGTTAAAAGGGAAAAAATTTGTAAGCATTGCCCTTAATGGGTTGGAACTTATGCTTTGCTTTAGATATAGATATGCGTAATTCAAGGCTTTCATTGTTTTTTAGTGTTTTAATTCTCACCTGTATAGGTATTGTTATGGTTTACAGTGCAAGTTCTTTATTTGCACTTGAAAGATTTGGAGATGGTGAATTTTTTTTAAAGCGGCACATTTTATTTTTTATAGTAGGCCTTATCCTGATGTTCTTTGTAATGAGCATAGACTATGTAAAATTAAGAAAGTGGACAAAACCCCTTCTTTTTTTGACAATCCTTCTTCTTTTGCTTGTTCTTATTCCAGGTATAGGTCATGAAATAAGAGGAGCAAGAAGATGGTTTGTGATAGGGCCATTTAGTTTTCAACCTTCCGAGTTTGCAAAGATAACACTTATCCTGTATCTTGCCGAGGTACTTTCAAGAAAACAGCCGAAGATAAACAGTTTTTCTGAAGGATTTCTTCCTCCTATGCTTATACTTGGTCTGTGCACGGGGCTTATCATTATTGGGCCTGACCTGGGTACCTCTGTTATAATAATATTTATAGCATCTATTATGTTTTATGTTGCGGGCATAAGGATGGTTCATATTGTCCCAATGGTTATCGGTAGCATTCCTGTTGTAATTGCATTTATAATACATAAGGCTTATAGAATAGAAAGGGTTCTTACATTTATAAATCCCTGGAGAGACCCCCTGGGTGTTGGCTATCAACCGATCCAGTCTCTTATTGCAATCGGTTCAGGTGGTTTTTTTGGAAAAGGATTGGGCGATTCGTATCAGAAACTTTATTTTCTTCCAGAAGCGCATACAGATTTTATCTTTTCAATAATAGCAGAAGAACTTGGATTTATAGGAGCGGCTGTCATACTTTTTTTGTATCTGTCGGTGCTTTTTCATAGTGCAAGGATTGCCTTTAAGTCAAACGATCTTTTTGGACATCTAATTGTAATAGGTATTATAAGTAAGCTTGCAATAGAGATTGGGATAAATATAGCAGTATCTCTGGCGCTTCTTCCTACAAAAGGACTTGTACTCCCCTTTTTGTCTTACGGAGGCTCTGCACTTGTGTGCAATCTTGTTTTAATCGGCATAGTATTAAATGTGGGAAAAGATATAAAAAACAGGTTGGTATGAACAACGGTTGCGTTGCCAAAAATAAAAAAATTGTAATTGCCTGCGGGGGAACAACTGGACATATATTACCCGGGATTGTGCTTGGAAAGAAGTTAAAAGAACTGGGATATGAGGTGGTATTTTTCTGTTCAGAAAAGAAAAAATTTGTTATGGACAAGGAGGCTGAAATATTTAAAAAACAGGGATTTTCTGCTTTTCCTGTTCCCAGTATTGCAATGCCTACGGATAAAAATATTTTTTATTGGCTTAGATTTTTTAAAATAATGTCCTGCGGTATTTTCTATTCCAAAAAAATCTTAAAAAACATTTCTCCCTCGGTTGTTGTTGGTATGGGGGGGTTTGCATCTGCTCCGGTTGTATTTTCAGCAAAGATGCTTAATATACCAATCCTTATACATGAACAGAATGCCACACCTGGAAGGGCAAATCTTTTTCTTTCTAAATATGCAAGTACTGTTGCTGTCGGGATTGAGGATGCCAAAAAATATTTTAAGAACAAAAATGTTGTTTATACAGGAAATTTAATAAAAGAAGATATATTTAACAATATCCTGCCACAAAACTCCTTAAGCAAAGATAAAACGACAATACTTGTTTTAGGAGGAAGTCAGGGCTCGCACTTAATAAATGAACAGGTTTTGTTAGCATTGGAAAAATTGCCAGAAAACATAAAATCCCGTATACAGGTTATACATATAACGGGCATAGCAGATTATAAATCTGTCCGGCAAAGGTATGCTCTTCTTAAAATACCCTGCGTTGTTTTCGATTTCTCTGATAAAATAACAGGTATATATAAGGTATCCAATGTTGCAATATGCAGGGCAGGAGCAGGGACAATAACTGAACTGTGTGCTTTCGGTCTTCCTGCAATACTTATCCCCCATTCTGCTGGAACAAATCATCAGGTTTATAATGCGAGATGGCTACAAACAAAAACGGGTTGTATTGTTATAGAAGAAAAAGAATTAAGCCCAGAGGTTCTCTGTTGTGAAATTTTAAGGATTATTGATAAAAATATAAAAGACGAAATATCGTCAAAGATGGTTCGTTTGTATAAAAAAGATGCGGTTTTAAGTCTTGTAAATCAGGTAATAAATGCAAAGTAAAAGAAAAATTATTCAGGAACAGTTTTTAAAATTATCCCCTGTTAAGAGGATTGAAACAATGGAGAGGATATTGAAGGAGCATATCAAGATAAGGGCATTAAGAACAGGAAAAACCGAATATGAAGTCTATCAAGAGTACCTTAAGATTGGTCAAAAAAAATTTAGAGAAGTTTAGCAGATTAAAAAATTGCAACATTAAGGCTGCTTTAATCGGTGGGCAGGCGATCATTTCGCAGGGTGTGCCGAGAACAACAATGGATGTTGATTTATGTGTAGTTATAACTGATAAGAATCAGAAAGAGATTGACCCTGAAAACCTTTTTATTTTTTTGAAGCAAAAACTTTTAGATTTTAATGTTGAATACAAACCTTTTACAAATATTTCAGACCCCCTTAAACATTCACTTATACGGATTGCTCATATTGAGGGCGAGTGTCCGACAATAGATATTTTATTTGCACATTATGGATGGGAAATAGAAGCTCTTGAAAATGCAGAGGATTTAGGGCTTGCTTTTCCTTGTTTTTCAAAGCCATATCTTGTGGCAATGAAGCTTCAAGCCGGGGGCTTAAAAGATGAATACGATATCTTGAATTTACTTTCAGTGATGGGGCAAAAGGAAAAGGAGAAGGCATTAAATCTTTCAAAAATTGTGCATAAAGATAAACGGTTTAGAAAATTAAAAATGCTGCAACACTCTTAAACACCCCGTCCCTTTTAGGACACCCCCTTATAAGAGGGGAATTTTAAGAGATGGATTTCCCGATTAAATTGTGGAATTCAGTGTTTTTGTTGTATCAGGCATTGCGCCTAAAGGGGGTTTTTGCTCACACTCTTAATTTGATTTATCCTGCCTTTAATGGTATCATACCCTGACGATGTCTAAAATAATAATAAATAAGAACAGATGCAAAGGCTGTGGTCTGTGTGTTATGTACTGTCCTAAAAAAGTTTTGTATTTATCAAAACAGGTTACACAGTCAGGTGTCCAAACTGTTGAATATTTAACGAAGGAGTGTGCTGGTTGTGGTATCTGTGCAATCATATGTCCGGATATGGCAATAAAAATGGTAGATAAAGGCGGGCAGGGATGTTTAATTATTCGTAGAGGATGAATGAAAAACATAATTCTTGCAAGTGGAAATGAATCTTGCGGTGAAGGGGCCATCCAGTCGGGATGTAGATTTTATGCAGGCTATCCTATAACCCCTCAGAACGAACTGACCGAATATATGGCAAAAAGAATAAAAGAGGTTGGTGGCACATTTATTCAGGCAGAATCCGAAATCAGTTCCATAAACATGGTATTTGGCGCATCTGTAACAGGCGCACTTGTAATGACCTCTTCCTCAAGCCCTGGTATAAGTTTAAAGCAGGAAGGTATATCGTATTGTGCAGGATGCGAGCTTCCAGCAGTTATTGTAAATATGATGCGGGGTGGCCCAGGACTTGGAAATATTGCCTCTGCTCAGGGTGATTATTTTCAGGCAACACGTGGCGGCGGTCACGGCGATTATAGAACCATAACACTTGCGCCTTCAAGTGTTCAGGAAATGTATGGCCTGATGTATGATGCATTTTACCTTGCGGTAAAATACAGAACTCCTGTCATTGTTCTTGGAGATAGTATTCTTGCCCAGATGATAGAGCCATTGGAGATAAAAAAGTTTAAGTCCATAAAGATTGATAAAGAATGGATATTGGACGGATGTAAAAACAGGAAGCCGAGAATTATCCGTTCTCTTTTACTAAAACCTGATGAGCTTGAAAACTTAAATTTAAGACTGCAGGGCAGATACCGGGAAATAGAAAAAAAAGAAATACGGTTTGAAGCAGATATAAAAAATGGGACGCAAACTCTTGTTGTTTCTTTTGGAACTGTTTCCAGAATATGTAAGGCTGTTGTAGAAGACGCAAGAAAAAAGGGTATCAATGCCGGATGGTTTAGACCAATAACGCTCTGGCCATTTCCGCGGTCTTTTTTAAGAAAAATTTCTGAAAAGGTAAAAAAAATAGTTGTGGTTGAAATGAATGCCGGGCAGATGTTAGAGGATATTAAAATTTCAGTTGAAGGAAGGTGTGCTATTGAATTTTATGGAAGAATGGGGGGTAACATTCCAGATGAAAAACAAGTTTTGAGGTTATTATAAAGATGATAAGTTGGTTTCCCAAAAGTATGAAGCACAATGTTACGCATTATTGTGCAGGGTGTGGACATGGGATCATTACCCGTCTTATATGTGAGGCAATAGATGAACTTAATATAAGAGAGAAAACCATAGGTATTGCGCCTATCGGTTGTGCTGTTCTTGCATATAACTACTGGAACTTTGACACGACAGAGGCAGCACACGGAAGAGTCCCTGCTGTTGCAATGGGGATTAAAAGGGTGCTACCTGATAGAATAGTTTTCGGATGTCAGGGGGATGGGGACCTTGCTGCAATAGGGCTTGCAGAGATTATCCACTGTGCAAACAGGGGTGAAAATATTTGTATATTTTTTATAAACAACGCCGTTTATGGTATGACACAAGGACAGATGGCCCCTACTACACTTATCGGACAGAAAACCGCAACAACACCTGATGGAAGAAATCCTGAAGATGATGGCTATCCTTTGAAAATATCTGAGATGCTTGCACTTCTGCCAGCAGTTGCATATATTGAAAGAACATCTGTTCATAACCCTCAAAATGTTATAAAAACAAAAAAGGCCATAAAAAAAGCGTTCCAGAATCAGATAGAAAAAAAAGGATTTTCACTGGTTGAAATTTTATCTACCTGTCCCAGCTGCTGGGATAAGACGCCTGTTGAGTCTGCATTATGGCTCCAGAACGAATTGATAAAAACTTTTCCGTTGGGAGTTCTGAAATGAGTGATGTAAAAAGAATATTGTGTGGAGGTCGTGGCGGTCAGGGTATCATTGTAATGGGGAAGATGTTAGGATGGGCTGCAATGAGAAACAGATATTTTATAACTATTCTGCCTGCATATGGTGCCGAGGTGCGGGGAGGGGAGGCTTACTGCAGTGTTGTAATATCAAGCCAACCGATTGCAATGCCAGAGTTTGATAAGGCAGACTATTTTATTACAATGAACCAGATTTCTTACGATTCTTTTTTTAGAAGGTTAAACACAGATGGAATAATTATTTTTAATAGTTCAATGATAAAGGAGAAAAAAATTAAAAATATAAATCAGGTCGGAATTTCCGCAACACAGATTGCATCAGATATCGGGAATATAAAAATTTCCAATCTTGTTATGTTAGGAGCCTTTTGTAAAGTTACAAATATTTTTAAAATAAGTGATATTATAAATATTATGGATGATGCTTTGGGATCTTCAAAAAAGCGGTATTTTGAATTAAACAAAAAGGCACTGGAACAGGGATGGAAAATAAGAAACAGGAGATAGAATGCAAGGTAAGGTTCGTGTTCGTTTTGCGCCAAGCCCTACGGGTTTTCTTCATATAGGAGGGGCAAGGACAGCGCTTTTTAACTGGCTATTTGCAAGGCATAACAGCGGGGTATTTATTCTTCGCATAGAAGATACCGATAGTGTTCGTTCAAAGGATGAGTATCTTCTGGACATTACTAATGGGCTTGATTGGTTGGGGCTTAAAACAGATGAAGGTCCGTATTACCAGTCACAGAGGCTTGATATATACAAGAAATATGCCGAACAACTGCTTGAAAAAGGGCTTGCATACTGTCAAAAACAGGAAGGAAGTTTGTTTAAGGGAGTAGTATTTAAAATGCCAAAGAAAAATGTTGTGGTAGATGATATTGTAAGAGGAAAGATAAGTATTGATACATCTATATTTGAAGACCTTCCCATAATAAAATCAGATGGGTATCCTGCTTTTAACTTTGCCAATGTTGTAGATGATGCAACGATGGGAATAACACATATAATAAGAGGAGAAGACCATATATCAAACACACCCAAACAGATTGTATTGTATGAAGCGCTGAGGTTTTCTATTCCTCAATATGCACATATACCGCTGATACTTGGAACAGATAGAAGCAGACTTTCAAAAAGACATGGGGCAACAAGCCTTACGCAGTACAGGAAAGACGGTTTTGACCCTGATGCGATGATAAATTTTCTCTTACTTTTGGGATGGTCCCCTGGTGATAACAGGGAAATATTAGATGTAAATACTATGGTAAAAATTTTCAGTCTTGAAAAGGTGAACAAAACAGGTGCAATGTTTGATATAAAAAAATTGGAATGGATAAATTCACAGTATATGAGAACAATGTCTGCGGAAGATGTAATAAAAAAATTAAAAGATTATATGAAAAATGTTATAAAATCAGAGGTTTTTCTTGATGAAGAGTGGACTAAAAGATTTGTTGCATTATATCATACAAGAGTAAAAACACTTGCAGATTTATTTGATGCTGTTCAGGTTTATAAACAGGAAAATGTCCGGACAGACCCTGTTTTGAAGGAAGAATATCTAAAAAGTGAACCGCTGAATTTACTTTCTGAATTTATCAGAAGAATTGAAGGCCTACTTGAATTTAATTCAAAAAATTTGGAAAATATATTAAGAGGCCTTGCCGAAGAAAAAGGGCTTAAAATTGCAAGTATAGCACAACCTGCAAGGGTTGCGCTTACAGGAAAAAAAGTAAGTCCAGGACTTTTTGAGGTTATGGAACTTCTTGGGAAAGAAAGGGCGATACAGAGATTGAAAAGCGTTGTTGCGGGATAGTGCAGTGGTAGCACGCCTGACTCTGGATCAGGTAACCCTGGTTCGAATCCAGGTCCCGCAGCCAATTTTGAGTTTAGGCCCGAAATTGGTAGAGCAATTGAAAATTGAGTAATAGAACAATAAAGCCGATATTCAATTGCGGTCTGATGTTCAATTGTTCTATTGTTCAAAAGGGTGATTTATGCCTTTTATGTTTGAAAACCGTAGCCAATAAAAAGGAAAGTAAAATGAAAAATATTGTTATATACCCTGGGACATTTGATCCTATTACCTACGGACATATAGATGTAATTAAAAGGGTTTGTTCTATGTTTGACAGGGTTATTGTCGGTGTCGGGGAAAATCCTGATAAAAAGTCTTTATTTTCACTTGATGAAAGGATTGAGATTGTCCAAATTGTGGTTAAAGACATATCAAATATAAAAGTAGAAGGATTTAAGGGGCTTGTTATTGATTTCGCAAAAAAGAAAAAAGCAAAGATTATTGTCCGAGGATTAAGGGTTTTTTCGGATTTTGAATATGAACTCCAGATGTCTCTTACAAACAGAAACCTTGCACCTGATATTGAAACAGTTTGTATTATGCCGGATGAAAAATATTTTTATATTTCTTCACGGCTTATAAATCAGGTTGCATCGCTTGGCGGGGATATTTCAAAGTTTGTTCCTCCGTTTGTTGAAAAAAGACTAAGAGAAAAATTTCTTAAACTTACAGCGGGCAGATGACGGGAGAAAAATCTTTATTAAAGGGGGATGTGTGGGGCTGATTGACGATATAAGAAAAAGGACTAAAAATTCAGGTAAAAAGATTATACTTCCAGAAAGCACAGAAGAAAGGACGCTTAATGCAATCAGGATTATTTTGAAGAATAATTATTGTATGTCTGTTTTGTTGGGTGAACCGGAAGAGGTACTTAAAAAGTTAAAAATTTTTGATGTAGATAAAACCAGAGTGGAAATCTATTCTGTTTTAAGACGCCCCTGTTTTGAGGGCGCAGTTTCTTTTTGTTATTCCTACAAATGAAGAACTTCTTATAGCCAGGGACATATTTGCCCTGGTTTTAAGTGTATGAAAATAAAACTTAGTGAGATACCGGCCAGCGGGCTTTTGAAAGAGGAGATACTTGCACCTGAGCAAATTGATCTTGACCGTAAGGATATAAAAATCCAATCCCCTGTTATTATAAGATGCGATGTTATAAAAAACGGCGGCAAGGTTGATATCATTACCGATGTTAATTTTTCATTTGAGTTTGTTTGTGCCAGATGTCTTAAAACATCTATGTTAAAACTACAAAAGCAGTTTTTATTTACATATTCTATTAACCAGAAGGAAGGGGCAGATATAACAAAGGATGTAAGAGAAGAACTCATTTTAGACTATCCTATAAGGATGCTTTGCACACCCGATTGCAGAGGACTTTGTCCAAAATGCGGAAAAAACCTAAATGAAGAAAAATGTCAGTGTGTGCAGGATGATAGATTTCATAGAAGTAGAATAAAAAGTATAGAAAAACTAAAAAAACAGGTGACGAGGTGACAGATGACGAGGTAACGGGGAAAAGCCGTCGTTCGTGTATCGTCGTAAGTATCTTTTATGGAATGCGGTATACGGAATACGGGCGACGGGATACAGAGTACGGCTTTTCCCTGTTACCTGTAACCGGTGAACCTGTTGCTTTAGAAAAAAGGAGGCTCAAATGGCTTTACCTAAAAGGCGACACTCACAGGCAAGAAGAGATAAATCAAGAACACACCAGAGGGTGTCAGGATTGCCTTCTACAGATTGTCCTCAGTGCGGGGCAATCCGTCTTACACATCGTGTTTGTTCTTCTTGCGGATATTACAGGGGAAGACAGATGGTTATTGTAAAGAGCAAAAAAGAGAAGAAATAATTATGAGGATTGCACTTGATACAATGGGGGGAGATAAGGCTCCCTATGCAATGGTTGAGGGGGCTGTTCTTGCAACCCAGAAGATGGATATAAAAGTTGTTCTTGTCGGGAATGAGAAGCCTATTAATAAAGAACTTTCAAGACATCGTTATGACCTTAAAAAAGTAGAGGTCTGTAATGCAACAGAGATAATAGAAATGCATGAACCGGCGGCAATGAGCGTGAGAAAAAAAAGAGATTCTTCAATAAATGTGATGGTTCAACTTGCAAAAAAAAATATGGTGGATGCCATAATCTCTGCTGGCAATACAGGGGCTGTTGTTTGTTCTGCAACATTAGGATTAAGGATGTTAGAAGGGATTGAAAGGCCCGGCATTGCAATAATTCTTCCAACCCTGCAGGGTCCGTGTATGCTTATTGATGCTGGTGCAAACATTGTTCCAAAACCTACACATTTATTGCAGTATGGAATAATGGGGGATTTATACCTGAAAGAAATACTAAAAATAAACAGTCCAAGGATAGGGCTTCTGAATGTGGGTGAGGAAGAATGCAAGGGAACTACATTTATAAAAGATACATATAAACTTCTTGAAAACAGCGAACTTAATTTTTCTGGCAATGTTGAGGGAAGGGACATATTTTCCGGGAATTATGAATGTATTATTTGTGATGGGTTTGTGGGGAATGTTGTGCTGAAAATATCTGAAAGCCTTGCTGAGGCAATAGAAATACTTCTTAGAAGACATATGAGAAAGGGGATAATGACAACAATGGGCGCATTGTTAAGTAGATCCGCCCTTGCTGCACTTAAAAAAGAAGTTGACTATTCAGAATATGGAGGAGCACCTCTTCTGGGAATAGATGGATGTTGCATCATAAGCCATGGCAGGTCAAGTCCAAAGGCAATATTCAATGCCATCAGGGTTGCAAAAGAATATGCTTATCAAAATGTGAACAAGCATATTGTAGAAGTAATGAAAAAAATGGCAGTCAAGCAGGATACTTAAAAAAAGTCCGTTCCTCACAGGCTTTTAATAAATAAAAATATGAAATTACCGGATAAAAAAGGACATTTTGGTCAGTTCGGCGGCAGGTTTGTTCCTGAGACATTGATGTTTGCTCTTGATGAACTTGAAACAGCATACACAAAGGCAAAGAAAGACACTGAATTTCAGAAAGAACTGAAGTGGTATCTGGAAAATTATGCCGGAAGACCCACACCGCTTTATTATGCAAAACATCTTTCTCATGTTTTAAGAGGGCCAAAGATATATCTTAAAAGAGAAGATTTGTGCCATATGGGTGCTCATAAGATAAATAATACTCTGGGTCAAATTTTACTTGCAAAAAAAATAGGAAAGCAAAGGATCATTGCAGAAACCGGCGCCGGCCAGCATGGAGTTGCAACTGCCACAGCCTCTTCTTTATTTGGTCTTAAGTGTGAGATATATATGGGGGAAGAGGACATTGAAAGACAGAGGTTGAATGTGTTCAGGATGCAGCTTCTTGGTGCAAAGGTAAATCCCGTATATATGGGTTCAAAGACACTAAAAGATGCAATGAACGAGGCTATGAGGGATTGGGTAACCAATGTAAGAAACACACATTATGTGATAGGTTCTGTTGCAGGTCCACATCCTTTTCCAATGATGGTAAGAGATTTTCAATCTGTTATTGGAAAAGAGGCAAAAAAACAGATATTAAAATGTGAAGGAAAACTTCCTGATTGTTTGATTGCCTGTGTTGGCGGCGGTTCAAATTCAATGGGGCTCTTTTATCCGTTTATAAAAGATAAAAATGTTAAACTTATAGGTGTTGAAGCAGCAGGTTTTGGCATAAAAACAGGCAGGCATGCTGCAACACTTTGTTATGGAAAAATAGGAATACTCCACGGTAGCAAGAGTTATATTCTACAGGATAAAAATGGTCAGATAAGCATTGCACATTCAATATCTGCCGGGCTTGATTATCCCGGTGTTGGTCCTGAACATTCATATCTAAAACAAACGGGAAGAGCAAAATATTTTACAATCACAGATGCAGAAGCACTCAGCGGATTCCATTTCCTTTCAGAAGTAGAGGGCATCATACCTGCCCTTGAACCTGCACATGCTGTTGCATATGTTAGAAAAAATGCCAGAGCCTTGAAAGATAAAATAATTATTATCTGCCTGTCAGGCAGAGGAGATAAAGATGTTGAACAGGTATTTAAAAAACAGGAGGCAGTAGATAGTAGATAGTAGATAGTAGGTAGTAGGTAGGAAAAATAACCCTCCTTTTATAAAGGAGGGTTGGGTGGATTATATTTTCCCCTATCTCCTACCTACCAATTCCTATATACTATGTTTTTAGGAGGAGACATGGAAAAAGAAAACAGTAAAATCTGGGTAGATGGTAGGTTTATTAACTGGAAAGATGCAAATGTTCATATACTTACACATGCTATACATTATGGCTCTTCCGTATTTGAAGGTTGCAGGTGTTATAAAACACAAAAAGGGCCTGCCATATTCAGGCTTAAATCACATATAGACAGACTCTATGACTCTGCAAAGATATACAGGATGGAAATTCCGTACACAAAGAAACAGTTCTGCACAATTATTGTTGATACTGTAAAGATAAATGGATTTAAAGAATGTTATATAAGGCCTGTTGTATTCAGAGGATATGGAGCGATGGGTGTCAATCCTTTGAATAATCCTCTTGTGTGTGCTATTGCCTGCTGGGAATGGGGTGCATATTTTGGAGAAGAAGCAACACAAAAAGGAGTAAGTGTATGCGTATCCTCATGGAGAAGAGCGGCACCTGACACATTTCCGTCTCTTGCAAAGGCTGGTGGCAATTATTTGAATTCACAACTTATAAAAATGGAAGCACTAAGATATGGATTTGATGAAGGAATAGCGCTGGATACGCAGGGTTATGTGTCTGAAGCATCGGGAGGGAATATATTTATTGTAAAATCAGGTGTTATTTTTACACCTCCTACAAGTTCATCCATACTTGCTGGTATAACAAGACATACTGTTTTTATACTTGCAAGAGAATTAGGAATAAGAATAGAACAGCATATGATACCGAGAGAGGCACTGTATATTGCAGATGAGGTTTTCTTTACCGGAACAGCAGTAGAGGTTACACCTGTTTCAAGCATAGATAATATCAATATAAAAAGCAGTATAAAAGGATCTATTACAGAAAAAGTTCAGGCAGCATACCTTGACTATGTAGGGGGCAATGTTGAAGATAAACATAATTGGCTAACATATGTGGAATAAAAAGCCTAATATGGTATACTATTTGTGCGTTTCTGTCCGCTTATTTCCCTTCCATAAGACCGAAGAGGCTTGAATATGAAGAGGAAGGCGAGCGAAGCCTGACGGGGTATTCACAAGACACAACCCTACAAAAGGGAAATACCCTGTCCCGACAAAGTCGGGACACCCCTTTACTCAAAGGGGAATGAAATACTTGTTTAATTCTTATTGTCAATAATCAAACATGGGGGGTGGCATGAAAATATACAAGACAGTGGCGTTTATTTTTTTATTTTGTTGGACATCTTTTTCGCAAAATGCAGGTGTAATAGATGTTGGTTTAAGTGAAACAAAAAATTATGTTTTTATTAAAGTTACCTTTGATGCCCCTGTACCTGTTATTTGCTATGAACTTGAAAATCCAGCCCGCATTGTCATTGACCCTATTGGAGATGTTACAATTTTAGATGGGATCGGTTCTTTCTTTATTGAAAAAGGGATGGTAAAGCAAATTAGAAGGGTTATCGGTGCCGGAGGAAAGTTAGATTTTTTTGTGGTAGATTTACAAGAGTCTGTGCCTTTTGACTTTAGAAGACAGGATAATATTAAAGTAGTAAGTATAAGGAAACAAAAGCCGCCAATTGTAGTAGCGGTTAAACCTGAAGAAGAAATAGAGAAAAAAGAAACCGAAAGGCTTGAAAGACTTGCAAGACGGGAGGCTGAAGAGCAAAGAAAGATACAAGAAGAACAGGAAAGACAAAGAAAAAGACAGGAAGCAGTTGCACAAAGAGAACAGGAAAGAAAGAAACGGGAGGCATTAAGGGCCAGAAACAGAGGACTTACATATCAGAGGAGAAAAAATCTCGGTAAGGCAGAGGAATATTATAGAAAGGCGATCCATTTAGACCCGATTTTTGCAACTGCTTATCATGACCTTGGAACAGTGTTGTCTGATAAAGGAAAGTATGATGAGGCAGAGAAGGAATTTTTCAAAGCACTTGAGATTGATTCTGGAAATTTCAAGGTTCACTCAAGTTTAGGCAAACTCTATGAATTAAAAGGTGATAGGGAAAAAGCACTGGAACACTGGAGAATAAGAGCAAAAATGGGCGATCCTTTTGATGAGTGGACAAAGTTTGCAGAGAAGAAAGTGAAAGAATTGGAGGGTAAATAGTTTAATGGGAAAAGTCTGGGTAGTTGTTGGTTCACAGTGGGGTGATGAAGGGAAGGGTAAAATTATTGATATCCTTGCAAGGGACATGGACTGTATTGTAAGGTATCAGGGTGGAAACAATGCAGGGCATACGGTAATTATAGATGACCAGGAGTTTATTCTTCACCTTATCCCATCTGGTGTGTTACACAAGGGAAAACAGTGTGTGATCGGAAACGGTGTTGTAATTGATCCGGAAGCACTTTTTTCAGAAATGGAAATGTTAACGAAAAGAGGGATTGATGTTGACAGTAATATTAAGATAAGCTATCAGTCCCACATCATATTCCCATACCATAAAATTCTTGACCATGTAAAAGAAAAATACTCAGGCAGAGAAAAAATCGGAACAACAGGAAGAGGAATCGGTCCGTGTTACACGGATAAAATAGCAAGATGCGGAATAAGAGCGATTGATATTGTTAATGAGGGAGTGCTCTATCAAAAACTTAAATTTAATATAAATGAGAAAAATCAGGTGTTACAAAAAATATATAATGAACCGCTGTTAAAATTTGAAGAAATATTTGAGAAATATCTTACATATGGGAGAAAAATCAAGAAATATCTTTGTGATGTAACATATCTTTTGTCAGAGGCGGTAGCAAATGGGAAAAATATACTGTTTGAAGGCGCACAGGGAACATTTCTTGATATAGATTTTGGAACATACCCCTTTGTAACATCGTCAAATTCATCTGCCGGAGGAGCCTGTACAGGTAGCGGAATAGGTCCGACAAAGATAGACAAAGTCATAGGGGTTGCAAAGGCGTATACAACAAGAGTTGGAGAAGGACCTTTTCCGACAGAATTTACGGAAGATATGATGGCAAAGGTAAGGTCAAGAGGAAAAGAATTCGGGGCAACGACAGGTCGCCCAAGAAGATGCGGATGGTTTGATGCAGTAATTGTCCGATACTCTGCACTGGTAAACGGTCTTGATAGTATTGCAATTACAAAACTTGATGTTCTTGATACACAGGAAAATATAAGGATATGCACAGGTTACATGTATAATGGAAAGGTTTATGAAGAATATCCTTCTGATATAGAGATACTACAAAATTGCCAGCCTCTCTATGAGGACCATTCCGGATGGCAGGAGGACACCACCCATATCACATCATATGACGAACTTCCTCTGAATGCAAGAAAGTACCTGCGAAGACTTTCAGAACTTGTTAAAACTCCGATTGCAATAATTACCGTTGGTCCTGAAAGAGGGCAGACAATAGTTTCAACAGGGAAATAGATATGTCAGGGGAAAATGGGGTCAACTCTATTTTTCCTCCCTCCTTGGTCTTCCTCTACCCATTAACGATTTAATTTTAAATTTCTCTTTCATTGCTTTAATAAATTCTAAACTTCCAAAAACTCCTTCATCTAATTTCTTTCGAATATCTTGCAAAAATTTTTCTTTTATTACTTCCTCTACGTTCTGGCGGTATCTTTTTTGACGTTCTTCTGAAGTCTCTCCTAATTTTAAATAATAAGAATCGACATCAATTAATCCTTCTATTAAGGGATCGCCTGGCCCAAAGGCATAGAAATTATAACTTGACCATCGCCAATCTTCTGACCGAACTACCAGTCCTGCTCTTACTGGATTTAACTCTACATATAATCCACACCAGATAAAATATTCTTCTCTATCTATTAAAGAACTTTTATATCTCCCCTGCCAGACATGACCTACTCCACCATACTTTTTATTGAAATACGAAGAGTAAGCCAGGGTAAGTCTCATCATAATCTTAGGTAGGCTGCCATCAATTGTCGGCTCAATCACTAAATGGATATGGTTTGGCATCAGGCAAAAGTGGTAGAGCTTGAATTTCAACTCCTTTTTATATCTTTTCAATAATTTAAGGAAATAAATAAAATTTTGCTCGTCTCGGAAAACTACTTGACGATTGTTCCCCCGGTCAAGGACATGGAAAGGCAGATTTGGAAGAGTAATTCGTAAGGATCTTGGCATAGTTGGTTTATCATAGCACAAATTGTTAAAGAAAAATAGAGTTGACCCCATTTTTCTCCATTTTTCTTCTTCCTCGATAAACTTGCCCTTGTGCAAACAGGGATCGGGGCAGGGATGTGTTCCTTCCCGTTTCTCCATGTAAAAATAAATTTTTTATTGTTTTAATATTAGAAAGTATTTATAATAGATACTATGATTGCTATTCTTTATTATATAGTCATTTCAATGGGCGTGGGCTTAATAGTAGGCATTGTTATTGCATCAAGAAAAAACCGTAATAAAGATAAAATTATTATCCGCTTGCAGACGCAGATTCAAGGTTCTGAAAAATTGACCGACGAAATACGGCAACAGGTAGGATTTAAGGATGAAACAATTGAAAAGGCACGACAGGAAATTTTAAGTTTACAGCAGGCTAAAATATCTGCCCAAGTGCGGTGTGAAGAAGCATTTAAGAATATTGAAGAGCAGAAAAAACTACTTCAAAAAGCCGAAGAGAAATTAACAACAACATTCCAGGCATTATCGGGAGAGTCTTTAAAAAGCAACAGTAAAGCGTTTATTGAACTTGCAAAAGAGACATTAGAGACTGTCCTTATCAGAGCCAGAGGCGAATTGGGTGAGAAAGAAGAATCCGTCAAAAATATAGTTGGCTCGCTAAGTGATGCATTAAAAAGGTATGAACAACAGGTAGACGCATTGGAAAAAAGGCGTGCGTCGGATTATGGAAGTCTTGAAAATCAAATCAAGACATTAGTTTTAACAAACCAGCAATTACAGAAAGAAACCGGGAATCTTGTTACTGCGCTTCGCAAGCCTGAAATTAGGGGTAGATGGGGCGAGGTAACCTTAAAACGGGTTGTAGAACTATCAGGTATGTCAGAACACTGTGATTTCATAGAACAGGTGTCTATTGCTACCGAAGATGGGAGGTTGCGTCCCGACATGGTGGTGTATTTGCCGGGAGGCAGAGAGATTGTTATTGATAGCAAAGTTTCTTTAGATGCATTTATTGATGCTACAGCAGTGGCTGATGAAGGACAAAGGCAGTTGCTTATAGAAAAGCACTCTCGTCAGGTAAGAAATCATATGAAGACTTTAACTAACAAAAAATATTGGGAGCAATTCAATAAAACACCGGAATTTATTATTATGTTTATTCCGGGCGAATCTTTTTTAAGCGCCGCTCTTGCTGTTGACCACACATTGATTGAAGATGGCATGGAAAACAAGGTTATTATTGCTACACCCACAACTCTTATAGCACTGCTTCGTGCCGTTGCATTTGGATGGAGACAGGAGCAAATCTCAAAACATGCTGAGGAGATTGCAACTCTCGGTAAAGAAATATACGATAGGTTTGAACCATTTTTACAGCATGTGAATAGGACAGGAACATGTCTATCTGAGGCAACAGAATCGTTTAACAAGATGATTATGTCGCTTGAACACAGGATTATGGTCAGTGTTAGAAAATTCAAGGAATTGGGAGCATCCGGGGATAAGCAATTACCTGAGGTTCGTCCTGTTGAACGGATTCCTATAAAAGTTTAAGTTAAAAGATTAAAGACATTGTTAAGGAAGGGATGAAGCACCAGGGCACCAGTTGCTTCCAAGTTTTACGAGCCTGCCTTGCCACAGATTAGCAAGGACAGGCTGGAATCTTGTAGAACATTATTTTTTATGGTATTATACACAAGTGGAAGAAAGAGCAGTTGCAACCAACAAGAAGGCATATTATACTTATCTGATACTCCAGAAATGGGAAGCGGGAATATCATTAAAAGGAAGCGAGGTAAAATCAATAAGGCAGGGTGATGTTGAAATAAGCGATGCATATGCAAGGGCTGATTCATCAGGTATTGTGCTTTTTAATATGCATATAGCACCCTATACATCTGGTGCACTTGAGAAGATTGACCCCAAAAGGCCCAGGAGGCTCCTTTTACATAATTACGAGGTTAAAAAAATTATCGGATATCTTACGCAGAAAGGTTGTACACTTGTCCCTTTAAAGGTGTATTTTAAAAAAGGATTTACAAAAATTGAGATTGCATTATGCAAGGGAAAACGTATCTTTGACAAAAGAGAAAAAATTAAAAAACGTCAGATAGAAAGAGAAACAAGAGAGGCAAAAAGACAGTAGATAGGAGATAGTAGATAGTAGGTAGGGGATGAGTTTTTAATTTCCAATTTTGAATGTTTTTAAAATTCAATTAAAATTCGGATTTTTAAGTTCAAAATTATACAGATTTAAAGATTGGGGGTGAATAGGGCTCGACTGAAAAATTGCTGGTGAAGGTTGCATCCCGAGGTTGTCAGGTGGCCTCGTTGAAAACCTGACAAAAAACAAACGCTAACGAACACTTAGCATTGGCTGCTTAAGCAGTCACATCCTTCAAATCTCTGCCTGTAAGATTTGAAAGGATGTCGGTTTGCAGGCTGGTTCGCAGGTTTCGGGCTTGAACCTGTGAACAAGAACAATAAGCCATAGTGGTATAAGAAACCTGCTGTTCGGTGTTTTGTACTGCGAAAGACAATAGAATAGACACGGATGTAGATACCTTGGCCAGGGTTTTCAGGACGCGGGTTCGATTCCCGCCACCTCCACCAAAAAGATAGGAGATAGGAGATAGGAGATAGTAGGTAGGAGGTAGGAAAAAAGATAAAAGATATTGAATGAAGTGCAGAAAATAGGTAATAGAATATACCCGCGTCATAGAAGGGGTCTGGGGAAGAGGCTTCCCCAGTATTCAAGGGGTGATACCAGAGGGGCAAAGCCTCTTTGTTTGCGGAAGTTCGGGGATGCATGGTTCGATTTCTATATGCACCACCAACAATTGATACTCTGTCAAAAATTGCATCTGTGTTGGATGTTAAGGTGGACAAGTTGATTAAAAAAATTTTATGCAAAACACAATAGCCGTAAAACAGAATACAAAAATTGGTGAGATAAAATCTCAAAAACTGAATGAAAGTTCGAACGAGAGAGAAATAAAAAAGAAGAAAATAGAAGAAGAAAAACCACCTTTTGAGACGACCACCCTTTGGGATTTTTCAAGGCAAAGCTACGGCAAAAAACCAAAAGGCAATAATAAGTTTCAGGGCGTTACACCTGCTTTTATCATTTGGAATATGCTACAAAGATACACGAGGCCGGACGATTTGGTAGTTGATCCAATGTGCGGGAGCGGAACAACGATTGATGTCTGTGAGGAGGAAGGAAGAAAAGTAATCGGCTATGATATAAACCCGCAGCACCCCAAAGTTGTAAAAAATGATTCGCGGAAAATTCCACTTAAAGATAATTCGGTAGATATGGTTTTTATAGATTCCCCTTATGGCGATAACGTTAATTATTCTAACGAGCTTGCAGATATTGGTAAAATTTCTGCCGAGGGTCCAAAATTTTTCGAGGAATTAGAAAAGGTTGCCGGGGAGATTTACAGAATTTTGAAACCCGGTAAGGTAATAGGGTGGCTTATTGGTGACCAATGGGTAAAGAAAAAATTTACTCCTGTTGGATTAAAAATTTATCAAATGTTAATTGATAATATAAAATTTGAGCCCGTAGATTTAATATGTGTTACAAGAAAAAATCAAAGCTCAAATACTAGAATTTGGCATTATCGGGCCCAAAAATTTAATTTCTTTTTGCGAGGATTTAAATATTTAATTTTAGCAAAAAAACCTGATAGTAAAGTTGAAAATTCTAATTCTACTACAAAAGTAAAATGGCAAAGGTATAAGTAATAAAATTGTATGGGAAAATTAACTTAAAAACAAGACCAATTGAAAATAATTTAGAGGAAATTCCCAATCAATCAGGGTTTATGTTTTTCTCGTTGTGGAGAACAGAGTAAATATGTCGGAAGCGTTGCCGCCGGAGCAAAACAGAAGCGGTTGGCTTAGTTCCCTTCGTTGCTTTTCGGGTTTTGGCGAGCAGGCAAAGGGTTTAGGTTTGGTTAAATAAACACATTAACTGTATTATATGAAGTGTAAAATCAAGTCTCTCCGGGAACGGAACCCGGACGAGTAAAACGAGTAGAAAAAAGAAAGGAGGCGTAGAAGTGAACGGAGGATTAGGAGGAGGAGCAGGAAGCCAGATGCCATGGGAGGATATCTGGCAGGAGATAGTCGGGTGGATGGGTGGTGAGAAGAAGGGCAAGCCGGTGAAGATAGGGCCAATAATATGGCTCGTAATAGGGGTTGTGGTGGCAATCTGGCTGGCAAGTGGAATCTACACGGTTGGGCCCGCCGAAGTGGGGGTGGTGAGGCAATTCGGGAAATTTGTATCCCAAACTGACCCCGGGTTGAAATATCGCCTGCCCTGGCCAATTCAGAGCCATAATGTGGTGAATGTGCTTGCGGTAAGGAGGGCCGAGATCGGCTTTCGGACGGTAGAGAGGCCGGGGAGACCGCCGAGACACGCGCGAATGCCATTGGAATCGCTGATGCTCACCGGGGATAGGAATATCGCTGATGTCCAGGTTTTGGTGCTTTATCAGGTGAAGGATGCACCTACCTATCTATTCCGGACTGAAGGTCCCGAGGAGGCTCTGCGCGTAAATACTGAGGTCGCCCTGCGCAGTGTTATCGGGAACATGGATATTGATCATGCGATGACCGTGGGTCGCCCTGATGTAGAAGCAGGAACCTGGGAGTTTCTGCAGTCTCTGCTGGATGCTCATCTGACGGGACTGCATGTAATTAGAGTGGAACTACAGGTAGTGGACCCGCCAGAAGAAGTCAGGGAAGCCTTCTACGATGTGGTCCGGGCTAAGGCAGATAGGGAAAGGCTTCAGAGAGAGGCTGAAGGGTACGCCCGGGATATAGTTCCCCGAGCCAGGGGAGAGGCGGCAGCGAAAACACACGCCGCCACTGCCTTTAGGGACGAAAGGATAGCGCTGGCTGAGGGTGATACAGCGCGGTTTCTCAAAATTCTTGCGGAGTACCAGATGGCACCGGCAGTGACCCGACAGAGGCTATACCTGGAGACGATAGAACGGGTTCTTGCCGGAACCGAGAAAATCATTATCGATCCCGCAGTCGGCGGCAACCTGATGCCGTTTCTGCCACTGAGGGACCTGGGGGGTGAACAATGAGAAAATTAATGATAACCGTAATAATCGTAGTGGCGGCCATGTTCATGTTAGGTCAGACCATATTTACGATAGACGAGGCTGAGCAGGCGATCATTCTGCAATTTGGGGAATATATAAGGACGATCAAGGAACCAGGGATAAACTTCAAAGTCCCTTTCATTCAAACAGTATCCCGCATGGAAAGAAGGATATTGTTTGCTGATGCCCCGGCGACGGAGTTCATTACCCTGGACAAAGAGAGGCTGCTGGTGGATAGTTACAGCCGGTGGCGGATTGTAGTTCCGCTCCGATTTTACGAGTCGGTAAGAGATGAACATGGGGCCAGGCTCAGGTTAAATAGCATTGCTATCTCCAGATTACGGGAGGAGATTGCTCGACACAACCTCTGGGACATAATTAGCGTCGAGAGGAAGCCGATTATGGAGACCGTAGGCCGACATGTAGATGAGGTTGCTCGCCGTGAGTTTGGTATCGAGGTAATAGACGTCCGGATGAGAAGGGCCGACCTCCCTGAAGGGGTAGAAGAGGCTGTTTTTGCCCGGATGAGAGCGGAGCGAGACCGGATGGCCAAGGAGGCTCGTGCTGAAGGGGCACAGGAGGCCATGAAAATCAGGGCCAGCGCAGATAGAGAGGTAGTGGTTCTACTGGCCGAGGCTGAGAGGGCTGCCCTGATCCTCAGGGGAGAGGGAGAAGCTGGGGCCGCCAGCATCTATGCCGAAGCCTTTGGGCAAGCCCCTGAGTTCTACGCCTTTCTGAGGACACTGGAGGCATACGAGAAATTCCTTGTTGGGGAAACTACCCTGGTGTTGGGATCTAACTCCGAGCTCTTCAGATTCCTGGTGAGTCCGCAGCCCAGGGAATGAGAACCGCACTTAGGCAATGGGAAAGCCTGACTATTACGCTACCCTGCAGGTCCATCCCGAGGCAGACAGAGAGGTGGTCGTCGCCGCCTATCGCCGACTGGCAGCAAAGTACCATCCCGATGTGAGCACCTCGCCGGATGCGGCCGAGAAGATGAAGCAGCTTAATGAAGCCTATGAGGTGCTCTCCGATTCTGACAGGAGGGCGGCATATGATCACTCCGGGGGAGTAACCTCCATGAGGGAATTACCATCCGGGAGGTTCTGGGGCTGGTTTATCGTGCCTGTTATCTTGCTGGTGTTTATTCTGGTAGCAGCCAGGCTGGTGGGGCCGGGCATCATCAAGCTGGCATTAGTGATACTGGTGCTCGTGGTGGTTATCTGGCTGGTGAGCAGGCTAATGAAATGAGAATCACTGAGATTTTTTGAATGTAGAGTGATTCAAAGGCCTCTGGGGGGCGGAGCGTCAGTTTTGCTCCCTCTGTTGTCCTTCGGACTTTGGCAGGCGCAGGCAAAAAAGTTCAGATTTGGTCAAATAAACGCTACCACCCCAGTATTGTATGAAGTACAAGATAAACAGACAACGGAATATACTCTTGCCATAAAAGGGAATGGGAATTAACAGAGCGGTATATTTTTTTTAAGAAAAAAATGAAAAACATAAAATTGTTTATTTTTAATTTTTTCTTTGCGCCTTTGTGGCTTGGTTGTATGTGTATTTTATTTATGTCCGGTTGTGTTCCCGCCCCATATAGAAGAGTGCCACATCCTGATATTTCTAGATATGTAAATGTAGTTGAATTTTGCAACAGAAATAATTTGATTTGGGAATGGGATGTCATTTCACAGAAATTTACCATAAGAAGTCCTGAGCATGAAGCAGTATTTTTTATTAATTCAAATACTGCTTTAATAAATAATCAACCTACAACCCTTAAATTACCGCTTATCTATAAAAGCGGTGCACTTTTTATATCAAAGGATGCTGTCCAAGTTTTTCTCATTCCTGCTCTTGTTCCATCCGCTGTTCACAGGATAAGAAGAATAGTTATTGATGCAGGGCATGGCGGACATGACCCGGGTGCAGTGCACTTTGGTATTCATGAGGATGATATAAATCTTTCAATAGCAAGACATCTTGAAAAAGAACTTCTTTCCAACGGTATAGAAGTTATAATGACAAGAAAAACAGATGTTTTTGTTCCTCTTTCTCAAAGAGTAAGAATTGCAAATACATCTGGTGCAGATATTTTTGTCAGCATACACTGTAATGCATGCAGGGGAAGGAGAAGAACAAGAACAAGGCCAAAAGGTTTTGAGGTGTTTTCACTTGGTGGTCCTATGGATGAAGAATCCCGCCTTAAAGAAGCGGTAGAGCGTGGTCGCTTAAAATATGAGGGGGGAATTTCTGAAAATGTTGGACTTAATATAAGAGCACTACTCTGGGATATTATTCAGGATGAAAACAAGATAGAATCAAAACAACTCTCACAGTTAATTGTCAGTTCTCTTGACAGAAGCCTTGCCACCCCCAACAGGGGTTCAAAGACAGCCCGCTTTTATGTGTTAAAATGGACACACATACCTTCTGTTCTTGTTGAGGTCGGTTTTCTTTCAAACCGTTGGGAGGCATCCAAATTAACAAATACACACTATCAAAAAATGGTTGCAGAATCCATTGCTGATGGCATTTTAAGATTTAAAGAATTATACGAAAAGACAGATGGTTTCTCCAGGCAGGCTTCCCATAGGCGTTTTTGACTCAGGGCTCGGTGGGCTTACAGTTGTTAAGCAGATAAGAAAAATCCTCCCCCGTGAGTCTATAATATATTTCGGGGATACGGCAAGGGTTCCTTACGGCACAAAGTCAAATGATACCATACTTCGTTTTTCAATAGAAAATGTGTTGTTTTTTTTAAAACATAAAGTAAAAATAATAATCATTGCCTGCAATACTTCTTCAAGTGTGGCACTTTCAACACTGGAAAAATACTTTTCTGTTCCTATTATGGGTGTGATTGAACCGGGTGCAAAAATTGCGGCAAAGAAAACAAGAAATAAAAGAATAGGTGTCATAGGCACACAGACAACAATTAAGAGCCAGTCATATCAAAAGCATCTCATTAAGTTAGATTCAGGTTTAAAAGTTTTTAGTAAAGCCTGTCCTTTATTTGTCCCGCTGGTTGAAGAAGGAAGAACAGGAGGAAAGATTGTTGAAGATATTGCAAGAGAGTATTTAAGGGGTTTAATTGATAAAAACATAGATACACTTATTTTAGGTTGTACGCATTATCCAATTCTTGAAAGCACTATAAGTAAGATTCTGGGTAAAAAAATTTATATCGTAAATTCAGCCTCCGTCTGTGCAAGTTCTGTCAAAGATTACCTTGAAAAAAATAAGATTTTAAGTCCAAACAATAAAGGTTTCCTTAAATGTTATGTAAGTGATGACCCTGAAGGTTTTGAAAAGATTGGAACAAAGATTCTTGGAGAAAAAATAACAGCAATAATAACCTTGTAGATTAAGGAAAGGTAATATGCCGTTTCAGATTTGCATATATGAGACATTCAGTGGCGCCCATAATTTAAGAGAATATCAGGGCGAATGCGAAAAACTCCACGGGCATAACTGGAAGGTTGAGGTTAGCGTAACAGGAATCCTAAACAGATTAGGTATGGTTATTGATTTTACGGTTTTAAGAGATTCTTTGAAGAGTATATTATCAAAAATTGACCATACATACCTTAATGAAATTCCATACTTTAAAAAAAACAACCCAACATCAGAAAATATTACAAAATATATTGCACAGGAGTTAAAAAAAGATAAAGATTTAAAAAAAATTAAGATAATAAGTATAAAGGTTTGGGAAAAGGATACAGCAGCAGCAACATATATATTGTGAAAAAGTGTGTGGTTCTTTTATCGGGAGGGCTTGATTCATCTGTTACACTTTTTTTGCAAAAAACAGAGGATTTTTACCTTTTGCCATGCTTATAGTGCTCTGTCAAATAAATAAAGGTATGATTACACAGATTAGTTTAGATTACACAGATAAAGATTGCTGTCGAAATCTGTGTAATCGGATTTAAAAATCTGTGTAATCAATGCAATCCTTATTTTGTTTTCAATGCATTATAGGATGCAACCAGAGGCACAAATGTGAGATTGAATCTGCAAAAAAAATTGTCCAAAAAGCAAAAGTTCCCTTATATATTGCAAAACTTGATCTGCCTGTTTGGAAGTCTGCCCTCATACATCTTCAGGTTTAAGAGTAAGAACATCCGATATAAGACTTAATGTCCCGCAGACATATGTTCCTTCCAGAAATATAATATTTTTAAGTATTGCATCTGCACTTGCTGAAAGTGCGATTCTTGCAGGATAAGAAATAAGGCAATAAATGCAGTATATGGGAAAATGTCATAAAATATAAAGAAATATCAAAAATAATCTTATAATACACCATTCAAAGGAGGGGTATGTCAAAGATACCAAGCGACTTGGAAATCGCGCAGTCTGCGAAGATTGAACCAATTACAAAAATAGCAGAAAAAATCGGGATTAAAGAGGATGAACTTGAACTTTATGGAAAGTTCAAAGCAAAGGTTATTCTTGAAATTCTTGAAAAAATAAAGAACAGACCACAGGCAAAATATATTGTTGTAACCGCAATAACACCAACACCGTTGGGTGAGGGGAAAACTGTTACAACCATAGGTCTTTCATTGGGGCTTGCGAAAATAGGTAAAAAGATAATAACCTGTATAAGGCAGCCTTCACTGGGGCCTGTATTTGGCATAAAAGGTGGCGCAGCAGGCGGAGGATATTCACAGGTTCTTCCAGTGGAGGACTTCAATCTTCATCTTACGGGAGATGTGCATGCGGTATCTCTTGCGCATAACCTTTGTGCGGCATTTCTTGACAATGCACTTCTTAAAAGAACAATAAATATAGACCCTTTAAGTATCACCTGGAGAAGGGTCGTAGATGTAAGCGACAGGGCGCTGCGGAATATCGTAATAGGACTCGGTGGAAAAGAAGATGGAGTTCCCAGGGAGTCAGGTTTTGATATATCTGCTGCAAGCGAGATAATGGCCATACTTGCTCTTACAACAGACTTAAAAGATTTAAGAAAACGATTGGGGAAGATTGTACTTGCTTCCACATACGATGGAAAACCCGTAACAGCAGAAGATATAAAGGTTGCGGGTGCTATGACAGCTCTGTTAAAGGATGCTATAAAACCAAACCTTATGCAGACAACAGAACATACCGCCGCATTTGTCCATGCAGGATCTTTTGCAAATATTGCACATGGAAACTCATCTATTATTGCAGATAAGATAGCGGTTCGTCTTTCTGATTTTGTTGTAACAGAGGCAGGTTTTGGTGCGGATATGGGTGCAGAGAAATTTTTTAATATAAAATGCAGACAGAGCAATCTTGTTCCAAATGCAACGGTTGTTGTATGTTCAGTAAGGGCGCTGAAGATGCACTCAGGAAAGTTCAAGGTTGTGGCAGGAAAACCGCTTGACCCGGGTTTGACAAAAGAAAATCTTCCGGCAATAGAAGAAGGTATATGTAACCTTGAAAAACAGATAGAAAATATGAGGCTTTTTAAGGTGCCTGTTGTTGTAGCAATAAACAGGTTCACAACCGATACAGATAAAGAGATTGCTCTTATAAGAAAAAAAGCAATTGATGCCGGGGCGGATGATGCTGTTGTAAGTGATGTATGGGAAAAAGGCGGAGAAGGTGGAAAAGACCTTGCACAGGCAGTCGTAAAAGCAACAGATAAACCGAACAAGTTCAGGTTCTTATATCCGCTTAATATTTCTATAAAAGAAAAAATTAAAGCGATTGCCACTGAAATATATGGTGCAGCAAAGGTTGAATATTCGCCGATTGCAGAGAAAAAGATAAAGCAGTACACAGAATGGGGATTTGATAGAGTGCCTGTATGCATGGCAAAGACACATCTTTCACTTTCACACGACCCTGAACGGAAGGGAAGACCTACGGGCTATACATTACCTGTAAGAGATATCAGGGCATCAGTAGGTGCTGGTTTTCTATATCCTCTTTGCGGGACAATGAGAACAATGCCGGGACTTCCTACAGAACCCTGCGGTGAAAGGGTTGATATTGATAAGAAAGGAAAAATAGTGGGACTGTTTTAAAAAACAGTAAGCAGGGTTATAAGTGATGGATAACAGGGAAAACCTTTGTTCGTATATCATCGTAAGTATCTTTTATGAAATGCGGTATACGGAATACGGGCGACGGGATATGGAATATGGGTAACGGAATACGGTGAACAGTTAACGGTAAACATAAAAAAATAGGAGAACATATGGCTGATACAATTGGTGTAGGACTTGTAGGTTATAAGTTTATGGGAAAGGCTCATTCAAACGCTTTTTTGAAAGTAAATAAATTTTTTAAGCCAAAGATTAAACCGGTAATGAGAGCTATATGCGGAAGGCATGAAAAAGAAGTGATAAATGTTCAACAAAACTGGGGATGGGAAACATATGAAACTGATTGGAAAAAACTTATAAAAAGAGATGACATACATCTGGTTGATATTTCAACCCCCAATGATACGCACTGTGAGATTGCCATTGAGGCAGCAAAAGCAGGGAAGCATATTCTTTGTGAAAAACCTCTTGCTATGAATAGTGAAGAAGCAAAAAAGATGGTTAATGCGGTTAAAAAAGCAGGAGTAAAACATATGATTTGTTTTAATTACAGGAGGGTTCCTGCCATTTCTCTTGCAAAAAAAATTATAGATGAGGGAAGAATCGGAAGGATATACCATATAAGGGCTGTTTATTTGCAGGACTGGATTATAAATCCTGAATTTCCTCTTGTATGGAGGTTGGACAGCAGGGTTGCAGGTTCAGGTTCACACGGTGACTTAAATGCTCATCTTATAGACCTTACAAGGTTTCTTGCAGGAGATTTTGATGAGGTTGTAGGTTGCAGTGAAACATTTATAAAACAAAGACCTGTATTATCTGCAACAACGGAAGGACTTTCTGCCAAAAGTTCTCCCAAGAAGGGTAAGGTTACGGTTGACGATGCGATGCTTTTTCTTGCAAGGTTTAAAAATGGAGCACTGGGAAGTTTTGAGGCAACAAGATTTGCAGCAGGAAGAAAAAATGGTGAAAAAATAGAAATAAATGGAAGTGAAGGAAGTCTTGTTTTTGAGTTTGAGAGAATGAATGAACTTAAATTTTATTCAAGAAAAGACCCTTCACACATACAGGGCTTCAGGACAATACTTGTTACCGAACCAGGTATTCATCCATATATAGACGGCTACTGGCCACCCGGACATATAATAGGCTATGAGCATACATTTATAAACACTATATATGATCTTCTCAATGATATTGCTGATAACAGGATGCCTTCTCCTAATTTTGAGGATGGGCTTAAATGTCAGAAAGTGTTAGATGCTGTAATGCAATCTGTTAAAGAAAAAAAATGGATAAAAATATAAGAAAAAATTAAAAATTGGAGGGGAATATGAAACTTGGTGTATTTACTGTTCTTTATGGAGATGTAGAATTTGAAAAAGCACTTGTAAAATTTGCAGAGGCAGGACTTGAGGCAATTGAAATTGGGACTGGAAACTATCCCGGCTCTTCACATTGCCCTGTGGATAAACTTCTTGAAAGTGACGGGAAATGCAAGGAATACCTTGCTATGATAAAAGACAATGGACTTATAATAAGTGCGCTTTCCTGTCATGGAAATCCTCTGCATCCTGATAAAAAAATAGCAAGAGAACATCACCAGACACATAGAAAGACCATTAGACTTGCAAAAAAATTGGGTGTAAAAAATGTGGTAAATTTTTCCGGGTGTCCGGGTGATAGTGAAGATGCAAAATTCCCTAACTGGGTTACTTGTCCCTGGCCTGAGGATTTTACACAGATTGTGGAATGGCAGTGGAATAAAAAGGTTATACCCTACTGGAAACAAGAGGCGAAAGTAGCCAGAGAGCATGGAGTAAGAATATGTTTTGAGATGCATCCCGGTTTTGTTGTCTACAATACAGAGACATTATTAAGGTTAAGGGCAGAATGTGGGGAAAATATAGGTGCAAACTTTGACCCGAGCCACCTTTTCTGGCAGGGCATAGACCCGATATTATCGGTAAGGGCGCTGGAGAAAACAATATTCCATATTCATTCAAAAGATACAAAAATATACGAGGCAAATTCAAAAATAAACGGGGTTCTGGATACAAAATCTTATGGAAAAGAAAGCGTAAGGTCATGGATATTCAGAACAGTTGGATATGGGCATGGTGAAGATTTCTGGAAAGACTTTGTAAGTACACTTCGTATGGTCAGGTATGACGGGGTTCTTTCAATAGAGCATGAAGACAGTCTTATGAGCAAAGACGAAGGATTTTATAAAGCGGTGGATTTTCTTAAAAAAATTATATTAAAAGAATCTGCTGGCAGGATGTGGTGGGCGTAAAAAATGGTACCTAAAGAAGAAATAAACACTAAATATTATAAATCTTTTGAAGTCTACTTAAACGACCTTGCCTCAAACCTTCCTGCACCGGGAGGAGGGAGTGCTTCTGCACTTACAGGTGCAATAGGTTGCGCCTGTCTTTCTATGTCTGCAAACCTTACCCTTGGTAAAGAAAAATATAAAGATGTAGAAGAAGATATTAAACTTTTCTTAAATATAACAGAATCTTGTAGAAAAAAACTTATGGAACTTGTGGATGAAGATGTATTGGTGTATAAAAAAATAAGACAGGCTTGGAAAATACCAAAAAAGGACCCAAACAGATATGAAAAGATACAGGATGCACTAAAATCTGCAACAAGCGTTCCTTTTGAAATATGTAAGACCTGTTTTCGGTCTATAAAAATGTGTGAAGAGCTTGCACAAAAATGTAATAAAAATCTGATAAGCGATGTCGGTGTAGGAGTATTGTTGCTTGAGTCTGCATACAGATCAGCTGTGCTTAATGTCCAGATAAATTTGTCTTCAATAAAAGATGAGGTGTTTATCCAGTGTGCAAAAAATGAACTTGAAGTTATCACAAAAGAGATAGAAAAAACAAGTAAAAATACGCTTGATATAGTAAAAAATAAGATGACCGCTAACAGGAAAAATGGAGGAAAATAGTGTCAGCAAAAATACTTGATGGTGAGGTCCTTGCAGGCAGAATAAAAGAGAAATTAAAAAAAGAAATATCAGAATTAAAATCAAAAGGCAAAGTGCCTTATCTTGTTGCTGTTCAATTGGGTGAAAATCCAGCCTCAAAAATATATGTGGGACAACAACAGAAAACCTGTGAGCAGATGGGTATATTGTATACACTTGACCAGATGTCGGACACAGAAACAGAAGAAAATATACTTTCTGAGATTAAGAAACTAAATAGTAATAAGAATATAACCGGTATAATACTTCAGATGCCTCTGCCCCAGGGCATTGATGCAAGAAAGATTCAGGTATCAATATCTCCTGAAAAAGATGTTGAAGGGCTTCATCCTTCAAATATGGGGCGTCTTGTATCTGCAACAAATATAATCGGGCCCTGCACCGCACTTGGTGCAGTAGAACTTCTTAAATCAACAGGTGTAAGATTAAAAGGACTAGAAGCAGTTATTGTAGGACACAGTGAGATTGTGGGAAAGCCGGTTGCAATGCTTCTTCTTCAGTCAATAACAGAATCTCCGACAGTTACAGTCTGTCATATTGCAACAAAAGACCTTGCCTTTCATACAAAAAGAGCAGATATTATATTTTCAGCAGCAGGTAGATCACAGGCAGTGTGGTTAAAATACAATTCGGAACTGAAGAAATATAGCCAGGACAAAACACTTCCCATACCGAAAGTCCCGGATTTATCTGCTCTTATCAAAGCAGGTATGATAAAAGAAGGAAGCACCGTCATAGACATTGCCATAAACAGAATCCCTGAAGGTTTTGACCACAATGGCAATCCTTTATTAAATGAAAAGGGCAAACCGAAAATGAAAACAGTCGGTGATGTGGATTTTGAAAAAGCAAAAGAGAAATGCTCCTGGATTACACCCGTCCCAGGAGGCGTAGGACCTATGACTGTTGCAATTCTTCTTAAAAATATTGTTCAGACAACCAAAATGCAGGCAGGAATCTAACTATGGATTATACAAAATATGGTTTAAAACCGGACGATGAAATAAAAAATATTTTTAGAGAAATAAATTCTATATTTAATCTCTGGTGTAAAAAGTGCTATAAAAAATATAAAACAGATATTGAGCCTGAATGCGAAAGATTAAATGAAATATTGGGAGAGGAGAACTCCAAAATAAAAGGATGGACAGGTATTGATTTTCTTTGTAATAATCATCATACAGCGGAAAAACTTATTGAGTTGGGTGTAAATAGTTTTGATTCAATAGGAATTATAGCCTGCGGACTTGGGGTGCAATTTGTTTCTGAGAAATTCCCTGATAAAAGGATTTTTGCCCTTTGCGATTCAATACCACAAAGTGGAAATTCAACAAGTCCTGAGGGGTTTCACGGAGTATCGCTGAGTAAAGAAAAATGTGCTGCCTGTTCTCAATGCTACTTAAATTTAACAGGAGGGATATGCCCTATAGTCAATTGTTCTAAGTCTCTTTTGAACGGTCCCTGTGGTGGTGTAAAAAACGGAAAATGCGAGGTTAACCCCGATATACCTTGCGCCTGGGAAGACATTTATAACAGACTAAAAAAACAGAATAAATTATTTTGTTCTGAAATACAGGTAAGAGATTTTAACAGATTTAATTTTGATGAAAAAAAGAAATATTCCGAAATATCTTTAAGCAAAAGGCAGGAAGGTTTTTATGGAGGAGTCCATCCATTGGATTCAAAAGAAAACACAAGCAGGGCAAGAATACTAAATTTTCCAGAGCCCCCATATGTATTAATATTTATTTCTCAACATACGGGTTCTTTATCAAAACCGATAGTAAAAGAAGGCGATACAGTAAAGATGGGTCAGAAGATAGCAGAAAGCACAGGTGTGATATCATCTACAATACATTCAAGTATAAGCGGAAGGGTTGTAAAAATTGAAGAAAAAATACATCCAACATTACAAAAACCAATTCCAGCAATTATTATAGAAAATAACGGGAAGAATACTATGGATGAATCAATAAAACCGGTTGATTTTGAAGGTTTATCAAAAGAAAACATTATAGAGATATTAAAGGAAAAAGGAATCGTCGGGCTTGGTGGGGCAATGTTTCCCACATATGTTAAGTTTCTTTTTGAGGTTTCAAAAAAATCAATTGAAACATTAATTGTTAATGGATGTGAATGCGAACCATATCTTAATACAGATAACAGGATAATGATAGAGTACCCTGAAAAAATATTAAAGGGCATAAAAGTTCTTCAAAAGATTGCAAATCCTAAAAATACAATCATTGGAATAGAGGATAACAAGAAAGAAGCAATAGAGATATTACAGAAATATTCTTCTTCTGATATAACTGTTTTGTCATTAAGGACAAAGTATCCTCAGGGAGCGGAAAAGATGTTAATTAAGCGGTTGACAGGGAAAAATGTTCCAGAAGGCGGTCTTCCAATAGAGGTTGGTTCTATTGTTATAAATGTTGGAACAGCCCTTGCGATATACAAGGCAATATTTGAAGGGATACCATTAATAGACAGAGTTATAACAGTTTCAGGAGACGGTGTTGGTAAAGACGGGAATTTTATTGTTAAGATAGGAACTCCATTAAAAAATATTCTTGATTTTTATCTTGGTATGCATAATAAGAATATCTTTGAAGAATATAATATATTTATGGGTGGTCCAATGATGGGTATTCTTCAAAAGAATCTTGATTCAGCCGTTATTAAAGGAACAGGCGGTTTTACAATTTTAAAAAAATATCCTGTTGAATCAAAAGAAGAAAGAGAATGTATTAAATGTGGAAGATGTGTTTCTGTGTGCCCTGTTGAACTTTTGCCCTTGAATTATGTTTATTATGGAGAAAGGCAGATGTGGGAGGAAACTAAAAATTATAGGGTCAAAAACTGTATTGAATGCGGTTCCTGTAATTATATATGTTCATCTAAAATAGATATATTGAGTTTTATAAAGAGAGCAAAGGGAAAATGCTTATAACAAAAATTAAGAAGAAAGAAGATATTGACCTGTTGGTTGCCTTAACCCCTTTTGTTATTAAATGTTATGGATGTAAAGAAGTATATTTCCCGGAAGAAGAGATTAATGAGTTTTTATCTGAAAACCGGGAGAGAATATCAGGAATTGTTCGTCTTGATTATTTATGCAATGAGGATTTTTCAAAAGAATATATGGAAAAATATAAAAACGATATAGAAAATTCAAAATCAATCCTTGTTTTTTCCTGTGGCGTAGGTGTTGGGGTTATCTCAAAAATAATATCACAAATCTTATTGTTAGGTGAAGAAGAAAGGTATGTTTTTACCGGTTGCGATACCTCTTATGTAAATGGATTTCAGGGGTTAGATATTCAACCTTCTGATTGTAGGCAGTGTGGTGAATGTTATCTTAACAGTACAGGGGGTATATGTCCCATAACTGCCTGTGCAAAATATTTATTAAACGGTCCCTGTGGCGGATACAAAAATGGGAAATGCGAGGTAAATCCACAGATGGAATGTGGATGGGTGAGAATTTATAACAGACTAAAAGAACAGAAAAGAGCAATAGAAATTGCAACAGAGTGTAAAATAAGAAATTATCAGAGATATATAACAGGCAAGTGAGAATTTGTTGGCGTGTCCTTGTTGAAAATGGAGGGGGAATGAGTTTTGCAAAAAAACTTACCCGTGGGGAATTTGTAATAACTTCTGAGATTGGTCCTCCGAAAGGAACAAACATTGAACTGCATATCAAAGAGGCAGAACATATAAAGAACAAGATTGATGCTTTCAATGTTACCGATTTACAAAGTTCTGTGATGCGTTTAGGCTCCCTTGCTGTGTCCTGCCTTCTTGTTCAAAAAGGGCTTGAACCGATTTTTCAAGCAACCTGCAGGGATAGGAACCGTTTGGCTTTACAATCGGATCTGTTAAGCGCCCATGCCCTTGGAATAAGAAATATTCTTATTTTGACAGGAGATCATCCTGTTCTGGGGGACCATCCTGAGGCGAAACCGGTTTTTGATTTAGATTCTATAAGTTTATTGAAGGTTGCGACTGATTTGATGAATGGAAAAGATATGAAAGGAAACGAGCTTGATGGAATCCCTAAATTTTTTCTTGGGGCAATTGTAAGTCCATCCTCTGATCCACTTGAACCGCAGATTATGAAAATGGAGAAAAAAATTATGGCAGGAGCAAGATTTTTTCAGACACAGGCAGTCTATAATTTGAATGCCTTTGAGAGGTTTATGAAAATTGTAGAAAAATATAAGGTTCCGATTCTTGGCGGAATTGTTCTGTTAAAATCAGCAGGGATGGCAAAGTATATGAACGAAAAGGTTGCAGGTATCAATGTCCCGGAAAAATATATAAAAATGATGGCTGAAGCAAAAAAGGAAGATAGGGTAAAAACAAGTATAAAGATTGCCGCTGAACTTATTAAGGGTATGAAAAATATATGTCAGGGAATTCATATTATGCCTTTGGGGTGGGAAAAATATGTTCCTGATGTATTAGAAGAATCAGGATTGTAAAACATATATTGTAGTCAGATAATATTGGAATGGAGGAAGTATGGAGAAAGCGATAAAAATTTCTACATCAGGGTTAAAACCCATAAAAGAGCCTGTTATAGGTGTGTTTGCTCCCTGTGACCCGAGGATTGATAAGACTTCAAGAAAAAGGGCTGCAAATATAATACAGATGGTAGCAGATGTTATTGCAGAAGGCGTAAAGATTACAGATGGTTCACCTGTAATGGTTGTTTATAGCGATGTATTAATTGATGGAGAAAAACAGGCTGATATTGTTGCAAGGCAGTTTGAATCAGCAGGAGTAAATATACTTGTAGGAGCACCGGATACATGGGCATTCCCCCAACCTACACTTATCTCACTTATCCAGCAATTCTCCAAGGATACCCCCCTTAACCTTGTTTGCGGCAATAGCGGTCCAAAGCCGGGTGTTGTATATGTTCATGCATGCAGTGGTGCGGTTGCACAGTATGGGAAGATGATGCACATCAATGTCGGAACCTGGCCCGATACTGGCATAGATCCAAAAATGACCGAATCAACAGCAAGACCACTTATAGATTGGTGTTATGCTGCTGTTGCATATAAGGCTTTGCAGGGAAGAAGGGTCGTTGTGTTTGGGCATGATTCAATGGGAATGGAAACCGCACTTGCCCATATAATTCCGACAAGAAATATATTTGGCATTGAAATTACCCGGCTTGATATGAAGATTCTTGCCGATATGCTTGCAAAAAAGGCATACAATGAAAAAGAGTTAAAGGATTTAAGAGGTTGGCTTGATAAGATTGTCAGGACTAAAATTCAGGTAAGAAACAGTGAAGACGATGAAAGATTTGATAAGTCTCTTGCAATGTACCTTATAACCAGGGATATTATGAAAGACCTTAATGCAGTAGGAGGAGGTTTTATGAGTCAGTTGGAATGGGGTTCTGATAAAAGGGGGATACCTCTTCCCGTTGCAGATGTTATGGAATCGCTTTTTAATTCTACATTTGACCATCAGGGTAAGAAGCCGCCCACTCCATATGCAACAGAGGCTGATGTTCAGGGACTTCTTACAATGTTATTTTTTACATATCTTACAGGAGGAAATCCGCCTCTTTTTATGGATTTTAGGAAAGTATGGGAACCCTGGGAAATAAAAAAACTTGCCACAGAACTGGGTATAAAACTTAATGGTAAAAATATATGGGAAAAAAGAGGATTTGTTGATGGGGATAATTCAGGAAGCGCCTCTTTCAACTGGGCGGCAAAGCCGGGTGCTTCTGTAAAAGAGATTATGTCAAAAGTATCTTTTCCGATTGCAGATGAGGGATATTTCCCCGGGCTTGGAAATTCTATAACATTTGTATCACCAGGGGGAATAAAAGGAATTGCGGGAAGAATGGCATATAGTGCCGTAAATAATATGTTCTCACTTGTGTGGGACGAAGCAGAAACGGTAGAACTTCCAGACAAACTATCAGATGCTGTATGTAAGACATCTACACTGACATGGCCACATACATTTGTTGTTCCTAAATATGCAACAATGGGTGAATATAAACAGTATGTGCCTGCGAACCATTTTCATATGATATGGGGACTTGAACCGTCAAGGTTACAATACTGGACGGATCTTGCAAATGTGCTTTCTGTAACTCCATGGAGTTCAAGGCCCTGCTATATAGAAGGTGTGGACAGACCAGTTCCTCTTCTTTATCTTATAAATGGAGGAGAAACACAGGCAAAATTATTATTGTCAAGGAAAATTTAAGAAAAAAAGAGATTTTAATGTATCCTTTTCGTATTTTCAGGTTTTTACCCCAAATTTAGCCTGATTTTAGGCTCTTGACAAGCGCAATATATTGTGTATATACTGGTTGCATACACAATACATTGTGTTTTTGGGCTCAATTGGGGTATAATATGAAATGTCCTTTTTGCAATAGTATAGAAGACAGGGTAATAGATTCAAGAACAAGTCAGGACGGTGAATCTATAAGAAGACGAAGGGAATGTCTTAAATGTGAAAAAAGATTTACAACATATGAACAAATAGAAAACATTCCTCTTATGGTAATAAAAAAAGATGGAAGAAGAGAGCCATTTAACAGAAACAAAACAATTGCAGGGCTGATAAAAGCCTGTGAAAAAAGGCCCATAAGCACTGATAAGATTACACAGATAGTTGATAGGTTAGAAAGAAAATTGCAAAGAAAAAATGGAAAAGAGGTAAATACAAAAAAGATAGGCGAATTTCTTATGAAAAAATTGCACACCCTTGATGAGGTAGCATATGTAAGGTTTGCATCCGTGTACAGACAGTTCAGAGATGCAACCCAGTTTATAACCGAAACAAAAGACTTTATTAAGAAAACAAAAGGAGGAAAAATATGACCGCACAAACAATTCTGAAAGAAAAAGAAGAAAAACAAACAACTACATCCGCTAAATATTTCACACAGGTAAGAAAAAGAGACGGGCGGCTTGTTACTTTTGATAGGTCAAAGATAGCGGATGCCATATTCAAGGCTGCAAAGGCTGTAGGCGGTGAGGATCGTTTGATGGCTGAGGAGATTGCCAATGCGGTAACATTATACTTAAAAAATAGATTTCAAAAAAATATCCCTGAGATAGAACAGATACAAGATATAGTTGAGAAGGTTCTTATTGAAACAGGTCATGCAAAAACAGCAAAGGCATATATTATTTATAGAAAAAAAAGACAACAGACAAGAGAACAGATGAGGGTAAGACACTATGTGAGGGGAAAGACTTCTTCAACTGATGTTTCTCTTCTTGTAACTGCTTCAAGCAGGCATGAACTTCTTTCATGGGACAAAGCAAGGATTGCAGGTGCACTTCAAAAAGAGGCTCAGATAGAAGAAGGGCTTTCTTGGGAGATAGCATCAAAGGTTGAACAGAGAATTATCAATTCAGGCTTAACAGTTATATCCACCTCTCTTATCCGTGAGCTTGTTGATAATGAACTTTTTGAAAAAGGATTAACAAAAAAAATATCAAAAACCTCTGTTATAGGTATGCCTGTATATGACCTTGAACAACTTGTATTTTCAAAAACAAAAGAAAATTCAAATATAACATCAAACAATCCAGAAGCAATAAATCTTGCAATTGCCGAAAACACACTTAAACAATACGCTCTGCAATCCATATTCTCCTCCGATATTGCAGATGCGCACCTAAAGGGTGCTATACATATCCATGACCTTGGTTATCCGACAAGGGTTTACTGTTCCAGCCATTCACTTGAATACATCAAAAAATATGGACTTACCCATATCTGTAATCTTGATACATCAAGCGCCCCTGCAAAGCATGCAAGAACACTTACAGGGCACCTGAATACATTTCTTGCATCAATGCAGGCCTATTATGCCGGAGCACTCGGCATAGGTTACTTGAACATACTTTTAGCTCCGTATCTTGAAGGTATGACCTATAAGGAAATGAAACAGGAGGCACAACATTTGATATTTTCAGGAAGTCAGAATGCATTCAGTCGCGGAGGACAGAGCCTTTTTATAGATTTTAATATCCATACAGGAGTGCCAGAGTACTTAAAAAATATCCCTGCAATAGGTCCTGACGGGAAATATACGGGTAAGACATATAAAGATTATGAAACAATCTCACAGGAGTTTTGTAAGGCTATGCTTGATGTCTGGAAAGAAGGGGATATGTTAGGTAGACCATTTGCATTTCCAAAGGCAGATTTTCATGTGTCGGAAGAAACATTTGAAGACCCAAAACAGTTTGAACTTTTCAAAGCAGCTGGGGAGGTTGCCAGTACCAATGGTTCAGTATATTTCGTTTTTGACAGGGGAAGCCAGGTTGTTCTCTCTATGTGCTGCAGGCTTCGTCAAAAGATAAATGACAAGTTTATGATAGAGCATCCGGAATCAATGAGATTCTGTGGATTCCAGAATGTAACAGTAAACCTTCCTCAGGCAGCATACAGAGCTCAGAAGAACAATTTAAGTCAACTTTATAAGGAAATTGATCATATGATAGAAATATGTGTCCGAGCACACCTTCAGAAGAAACAATTTATTGCCTCCCTTATGAAAGATCCGCATATGCCACTATGGCAGATTGGGAAACCTGCACAGGACGGAAGGCCATATGTGGATCTTGATAAATGCACATATATAATAGGACTTATCGGACTTAACGAATGCGTCCAATTTATAACGGGTGAAGAGCTCCATCAATCGGATTTAGCATTCTTAACAGGTTTAAAAATAGTGGCAAGAATGTATCTAAAAATACAAGAGCAAACTGAAAAAACAGGTTTAAGATTTTCTCTTGAAGAAAGCCCAGCTGAAAGCGCAACAAGAAGGCTCGCAAAGGTTGACCTTAAAACATACCCTGAAAGTGCGGCATCGGTCGTAAGAGGAAGTATTGAAAATGACACTATATATTATACAAACTCAATACATCTCAGGGCAGACGCACCTGTGGATATTGTAACAAGGATTGAAAAACAGTCAAAGTTCCACAACCTTATTGAATCAGGAGCGATTATCCATGCCTTTGTTGGAGAACAGATGCCGTCTGCACAATCCATATTAAACCTTGTTGAAAAGACATTCTATAAATCATCCTGTGCCCAACTTACAATATCACCTGAATTCAGTATATGTAACAATTGTGGCAAAGTTATAAGGGGCATACACAGCGCTTGCGTCCACTGTTTAAGCAAGGACATATACTCTATAACAAGGATAGTAGGATATTATAGCAGGATTAACAACTGGAATCCTTCAAAGCTTGCAGAACTTGAAGACAGACACAGCGGAGACTATAAAGTTGCAAATTAAGGATATTGAAGTTGAGAAGTTAATGAAGTTGTGCAAAACATATCCACCCGATCTTTCAACCTCACATTTTCAATGTTTGAAAGAGGAGGCAGTATGCAAATAGAAATATTTGGGAAACAGGGTTGTTCTCTCTGTCAGGATGCAAAAAGAATAATAGGAGAAAATATGAAACTTGAATATAAATATATGGATATGGAAACAGAAGATGCACTTGCCCTGTACTGTTTTAGGGGATATGATGCATCCTATAGGATGGCATACCCGGTTATAACTGTAGACAAACAGCATTTTAATGTTATAGGGAAGGCGGTAAAGTATATCAAAGACAATATGTGACCTAAGGCACAAGAACACCAGAGCACCAGAGCACCAGTGCACCAGGACTTGTCGGCTGGCAGGGATGTCCGTTCCCGTTCCTGATATTATATTTTAAAATTCTTGTAAAATCTTAAATAAATGTTATAATGGAATAAACAGGAGGGAAGATGAAAAAGATTTTTTTTAGTTTTTTGATTTTTTGTTTTTGTTCTTTGACAAGTTTATATCCGCAACAGAATTTAAACATTGTTTATATAAACTTCTCCAAGGTATTTTCTGAATATGAAGCAACAAAAGATGCAGAATCTACTTTGGAGCAAAAAGATAGATTAAGACAGGAACAAAGAGAGAAGATAGTTGAGGAAATACGGCAGTTAAGGGATAAATCTGCCCTGCTAACCCCTGAGGGAAAACAAGAAAAACAACCCTTGATAGAAGATAAAATGAAGAAACTCCAGGAATTTGACCAGCAATCAAGGTCTGAAATGGCAAAAACAAGAGATGATGCATTGAGAAAAATTATCCAAGAAATAAAAGACTATGTGAAGGAATATGCCGAAAAACAGGGCTATGACATAGTGCTGAATATGGCTGAAGCGGTTGTTGTTTATGGTAGGCCTGAACTTGATAGGTCATCCGATATTATAAAAGGATTAAACGAATCTTATACCCAGAAAAGGAAATAAAAAGTGAAGACAGTAAAAGAAATTGCTGAGATTATAGAAGGGGAGGTTATAGGAGATGATAGCATTGAAATTGCCGGTGCAAGCGGAATAAAAGAGGCACAGCCAGGCGATGTTACATTTATTGCCAATCTCAAGTATGCGCCATTGATGCAACAAACAAGAGCATCTGCAATCATTGTCTCAGGGGAATTAAAAAACTATTCAGGGGCAAAAACATTGATAGTTACGGAAAACCCGAGTCTTGCATTTGCAAAGTTTGTTTCACTTCTTGCTCCGAATAAAATTGTAAGACCTAAAGGCATAAGTTCACAGTCTATTATAGGAAAGAATGTAAAATTAGGTAAAAATGTTGCCATACAGCCGTTTGTTGTTATAGAGGATAGTGTTCAGATAGGGGACGGGACTGTAATATATGCAGGTGTATATATAGGACACCATACAGAGTTGGGCAACGATGTGTTGATATATCCGAATGTTTCTATCAGGGAACGCACCAGTATTGGAAGCAGAGTTGTTATACATTCTGGAAGTGTTATAGGAAGTGATGGTTTTGGATTTGCAACAGTTCGGGGGGTACATCACAGAATCCCACAGATTGGGACTGTTGTAATAGAGGACGATGTTGAAATAGGTTCAAATGTTACAATAGACAGGGCAAGATTTGACAGGACATTTATAGGTAAGGGAACAAAGATAGACAACCTTGTTCAGATTGCCCATAATGTATATATAGGAGCAAATTCTGTTATTGTTGCACAAACCGGGATATCAGGTAGTGTTGAAATAGGTTCAAATGTAACACTGGCCGGACAGTCAGGCGTTATAGGACATATAAAGATCGGAAACAATGTTGTAGTTGCAGCAAAATCGGGTGTTACAAAATCTATCTCTGATAATATGTGTGTATCCGGTTTCCCGGCAAGGCCCCATAACGAGGAAAAGAGGTTAAAGGCATCCATACAAAGGCTTCCTAAATTGTATAATAAGATTTCCGAACTTGAGAAAAAAATAAAAATATTGGAGGAGATGTTAAGTGCAAAAAACAATTCGTAAAGAGGTTCATCTTCAGGGTATCGGTCTTCATATGGGTAATCCTTCACACCTTGTTTTAAAACCTGCGCCACCTGATACAGGTTTAAGATTTGTAAGAACTGATTTACAAGAAAGACCTGTTATAGATGCGAAGCTTACAAACATAACAGATATTTCAAGAAGACCCAGAAGGACCTCGGTAGGCATAAACGGTGTTGAGGTTCATACAATAGAACATCTAACATCTTCTCTTGCAGGATTGGGTATAACAAATATAATTGCAGAAGTTGATAGTGATGAGGTTCCGTCTTTTGACGGGTGTGCTCTTTCGTTTTGCAATGCGTTATTAGGTGTCGGAATTGAAGAACAAAATGTTGCTTATAAAAAATTTATTGTAAAAGAACCGTTATGGATACAGGAACAGGAAGGATCAATAACAGTTTTACCAGGGGATTCTTACAGGGTTTCTTATACGCTTTCCTATAAACATCCGTTTGTTCGTTCCCAGTATGTAAAATTTGATATCACCCCTGAGGTATTTTTAAAAGAGATTGCACCTGCAAGAACATTTTGTTTTGAAAAAGAGGTTGAGGATTTAAGGAAACAGGGACTGGGAAAAGGAGCAAATTATGCCAATACACTTGTAATATCGGAAAAAGGGGTTATAGATAATAAATTAAGATTTGAGGATGAATTTGTACGACACAAGATTATGGATATTATAGGAGACCTTTATCTTTTTAGTGCATCTATACAAGGAGATATTAGCGCTGTAAAAAGCGGTCATACCACAAATATGAAGTTATTAAATAAATTCAGACTTTTTGAAGAGCAGGCAAGGGGTGCAGGTATTCCATTCCGTTATGTGTGCGCCCCCGGAGAAAGGCTTGATGTAACAACCATACAAAAAATAATTCCTCACAGATATCCGTTTCTTCTTGTGGACAGAGTACTGAAATTAGAAGAAGACAAAAGATGTATTGCCATAAAAAATGTAACTGTGAACGAAGAATTTTTTGAAGGACATTTCCCTGGAAAACCAGTAATGCCCGGTGTTCTTATAATAGAAGCGTTGGCACAAACAGCAGGTATTCTATTTCTTTCAAGCAGAGCAAACATAGGAAAGATGGCATTTTTTATGTCCCTTGATAAAGTAAAATTTAGAAAGCCCGTTATACCCGGCGACCAGGTAATTCTTGAAACAGAGGTATTAAGACTTCGCACCAAAACGGGACAGATTAAAGGCACTGCTTATGTTGACAACAAAATAGTGGCAGAAGCAGAGATAATGTTTGCACTTTCAGATGTTGGGTAAATAATAAGAGCTATGAATAACATACATCCAACAGCAATAATTGAATCAAAAAATATTTCTGACAATGTCTCAGTAGGTCCATGGACATATATAAGGCAGGATGTTCAAATTGGGGAAGGAACACAGATAGGTTCACACTGTGTCTTAGAAGGCAATACCGAGATTGGCAAAAACTGTTCTATATTTAAGGGCTCGGTTGTTGGAAGTATTCCTCAGAGTTTAAAGTTTCATAATCAAAAAACATACTTAAAAATAGCAGATAGGGTAGTGATCAGAGAATTTGTCACAATAAATCCCGGTTGTCTAACAGACCTTACAAGCATTGGAAACAATGTTCTTATAATGGCATACTGTCATATCGCACATGATTGTAAGATTGGCGATGATGTTATTATGGCAAACAACGCAGGGCTTGCAGGACATATAGAGATTCACAATAATGCAGTTCTCGGGGGATTTGCTGCAATTCATCAGTTTGTTCGTATCGGTGAATATTCTATGGTAGGCGGTATGTCAAAGATTGTTCAGGATGTTCCTCCCTTTTCTCTCGTAGATGGAAGGCCCGGCAAGGTATGTGGTTTAAATGTTATTGGTTTAAGAAGGGCCAACTTTTCACCTCAGACCAGAGCCACGCTTTATAAGGCATTCAAAATTTTATTCTTTTCAGGACTTTCTACAACCCATGCACTTGTTGAAGTTGAAAGACGCATTGTAGATATTAATGAGGTAAAAAAGCTCGTTGAGTTTGTAAAAACATCGAAGCGCGGAATTGCCAGGTAGTGAAACAAATTCTTATCATTGCAGGCAGCGGAGACTTTCCCATCCTTGTAGCACAACAAGCAAAAAATCAAAGTTTTACTGTAAATGCAATAGGTTTCATAGGTGAAACATCAAAAAATATAGAGAGTTTTGTTGACAGGATAGAATGGGTGGATGTGGGTTCTTTCTCGTTGTTTTTAGAAAAAATTTCTTTTTTTTCTCCGTCTGATGCTATATTTGCAGGACAGATAGAACCTTCAAATCTTTTTAAAGATATTCCGATAGATGTTAAACTAAAAGCATTCCTCAGGGGTTTAAAAGACAAGAGAGCAGACACCATATTTGGTGCAGCCGCAGATCTTTTACCAAAACACAAGATAAAACTGATAAGTTCTGTTAGGTTTTTAAAAGAAATGTTTATCCCGCAGGGCATTATTGCAGGCTCTTCTCTTACAGACGAAGAACGGAAGGATGTCCAATTAGGTTTTAACATTGCAAAAGAATTGGGAAGGCTTGATATAGGCCAGACGGTTGTAATAAAACAAGGTTCTATTCTTGCTGTTGAGGCAATAGAAGGAACGGACGAGGCAATAAAAAGGGGAGGAAGGCTTGGGAACGGAAATGTTGTAGTTGTAAAAGTTGCAAAGCCAAAGCAGGATGTCCGTTTTGATGTTCCAGTTATAGGACCAAAAACAATGGAGTCTCTCATAGAGGCAAAAGCCGGGGTGCTTGCTTTTGAGGCTGGAAAAACCCTCGTTTTTAATAAACAAGAATGTGTAGAGATTGCAAATAAAAATAACATAAAAATTGTTGCAATATAGTAGCATAACAATGGGCGAGTGGTGGAATGGCATACACGTTGGACTTAAAATCCAATGACTGTAAAGTTGTGTGGGTTCAAATCCCACCTCGCCCACATTTAAGCAGAAAAAGGATGATAAGGGATTTGAACCACCAAAGGGGTCAGGGGAAAAGGTAAGTTTTCCCCTGTGTTTTGAAAGGAAAAGGAACATTAAGGGAAAAACTTGGTTTTCCCTTAAAGAGCGCCAGCGATGGTTCATATTCCCACCTCGCCCACATTCTAAAGCTCAAATGACAAATGGGAAATAAATGACAAATGACAAATCTCAAATGACATTTGGATTTTGACATTTGTCATTTAACATCGGAGATTATAGCAAAATTAGACTGCTATGGGCGGTTAGCTCAGTTGGTTGGAGCACTTGCTTGACATGCAAGGGGTCAGAGGTTCAAGTCCTCTACCGCCCACCAAATTGAATTAGCCCGCCGATTTTTAGAAAAGAAAAAAGGTAAATGCCCTTGGTCCATCCCTTCTTCCTGCCCCGTAGTGAACGCAAAGCGTTCTATTATTGGGGTGCACATGCATTTGAAATTAAACTTCTCAAAAAATCTTTTTATATTATGAAAATCATTTTGTATTATAATTATAGATAGCGATTACTCTACATACATATTATTATTTTAATACCACAATATCAAGAGAGATTTCACAAATAGGCAAAAATATAAAAAAGTTAAGGAAACAAAAGGGCTTGTCGCAAGACCGGCTTTCTAAATTGGCTGATATTTCCTATAACACGGTGATAAAACTGGAGTTGGACGGTATCATCTATCTCTTAATTGGTGCGCTTCAAAAATTAGCCAAATCCCTTGATGTTTCAGTTGATAATTTATTAAAGTGATTTAACTATGACCAAAGAACAAAAATTTTATAAAGCACTACAGGATGTATTTATCGGCGCCAAAATTGAAGGCACTGGCGGTTTTGTTAATTTGATGAGAATAAAATCAAATTACTACCGCAAGATTGAAGACATCCTCAAGAAAGATGTTGAATCGGCTCTAAAAAGCCACCCCAAATTTAGAGATGAACTTTTTGACAAACTCTATTCCTTTTTCAGCCGCTATTTTACGGAAAGCGGGTCAATTTATTTCAATTCAACGCCATTTCATAACAATATCTACGAAAAGGTTTATACCGATGAAAAAGATGTTATCCTCTTCTGGAAAACGCAGATGCTTTACTATGTTAAAACCGACCGGATTTTCAGGAGTTTGCCAGTTGAATTCCCCTCTGATAGAGGGGTGTCAGAAACTACCCCGTCAGGCTTCGCCTGCCACCCCTTCGTAGAAGGGGAAGGCGGACGGGGTGTTAATTCCCCTTTGCAAAAGGGGTGTCCCGAAGGGACGGGGTATTTAAAGTTCTACTTTGACGCTTCAAAGATAGAAAGCAAAAAAGCCAACGAAAAACGCTCGCTTGTTTTTGAGTTAAGCAAAGTCCGCGAAGACCCGTGGGAAAGCCTTCGGCTTCCTACGGGGCAGGCGCCACCATTGTTTTTGACGTTCAGTATTCAGAAGGAGGTGCAAAAACAAAACAGGACGAGCTCTTAAAAGCCATCAAGAGAAAAGGCATAGCAATTACCGAAGAACAATTAGAACGCGCTTTTAGAGTTTTTGAAAAGCAGAGCGAGGTTGATTTCTTTATCAACAAAAATGCCAAAGCATTCTTGCAGGAGCAATTTAAACTTTGGAGTTATCAGTATTTTTGGGAAGGAGCCAAAGAGTGGGGCGCGGATAGAGTCAATCAACTACAAATTCTCAAAGGCATCGCTTTCAAAATTATTGATTTTATCTCGCAGTTTGAAGATGAACTGGTAAATATCTGGAACAAGCCGAAGTTTGTCAAAAACTCAAATTATGTGATTACGCTGGATAGGATTTACAAGAATTCCCCTTCTACGAAGGGGTGGCAGGCGAAGCCTGACGGGGTAGTCAAATGGAAGGAATTACCATTTAATCCTGACCTAAAAGAAAGAGCAAAAGAGTTAAGAAAAGCCGGCAATTTATCAGAAGTTTTATTCTGGGATCAAGTTAAAAATAAAAAATTTTTGAGTTTAGATTTTGATAGACAAAAAATTATAGGAGATTATATAGTTGATTTTTATTGTAAGAATTTGGGAGTTGTTATTGAAATTGACGGAGTAAGTCACGATGGAAAGATAGAATATGACAAAGAAAGAGATAATTGCTTAAAAAGTCTTGGGCTCAAAGTTATTCATATTTCTGATCTAGATGTAAAGAAAAATTTGGAAGAAGTATTAGAGTATTTAAAAGATAAACTGACTAACACCCCGTCTGCTTTCGCAGACACCCCTCTAAAAGAGGCAAACACCCCGTCTGCTTTCGCAGACACCCCTCTAAAAGAGGGGAATTTATTAGAGAGAATCTTGAAGCATAAAAATTTTAGAGAGCAAATCAAAGAATGGCAGGAACTTGGCATTGTGGATGAAAATTTTAAGATAGAAGATGTTTTTGAAAATTCCCCTTTTGTAAAGGGGTGGCGGTCCGAAGGACTGACGGGGTATTTAAAATTACCATACAATCAAAACTTAAAACAAAGGGCAAGGGAATTAAGAAAGGCCGGAAATTTATCAGAGGTTCTTTTATGGAATGAATTAAAAAATAAAAAATTAAGATTTGACTTTACTCGTCAACAAATCATAGGTAATTGCATTGTTGATTTTTATTGTCCAAATTTGAGATTAGTAATTGAGATAGATGGTGAAAGCCACAATTTTAAAATTGAATGTGATGAAGAACGAGAGAAATATTTGCAATCTTTAGGATTAAAAGTTCTTCATTTTAGAGATATAGATGTAAAAAAAAGCATTAATTCGGTTATTGAACAAATACAAAGTTGGATAAAAGAAAATACCCCGTCTGCTCCGCAGACACCCCTTTTAATAAAAGGGGAATTTAAGCATTTACCCATAGACACAAAATATTTCAAGGATTTAGAACTTGAAATTTTGAGCCAGTTTGACGATTTAGATAAATCTTTAGACGGCTGGCTGATAAAGTCCGAAAACTATCAGGCGTTAAATACAATCCTGCCGAAATTCAAAGAAAAAGTGCAGACAATTTACATTGACCCGCCGTTTAATTTAGCTTCTTCTGACCAGTTTTTATACCGCACAAACTATAAAGACGCCAACTGGGCAACACTGCTTGAAAATAGATTAAAGATTGCAAAAGATGTTTTAAATAAAAAAGGGAGTATTTTTGTTAGGTGCGACTACAATGGGAATTGGATTGTAAGGTGTTTGATGGATGAATTATTTTCAGACAATAAAAATAATTTTAGAGAGATTATTTTAAGAAAAGCAAATAGTCAAGGCCCATTAAACAACTTTAATCCAGCAAATGAATCATTGTTTTATTATCCTAAAACTATATTAAGTTATTTTCTGCCAGTTTTCAAAGAGAGAAACAGAGAAATCAAATGGGTTAATTGTCTTTCTCCCAAAGAGAATAAAGAGAAAAATACAGTTATAATTTTTGGAAAGGAATATAAGTGTCCTCCCGGTCAACACTGGCGATTCTCTCAAGAAAAATTTGACAAATTAGCATCTGAAGAAAGAATACGAATAAACGAAAAAACAGGTATTCCACAATATTTAGAATCAGAAAAGATACCCTTGGACACTAATTGGACAGATGTTCAAGGATATACTTTTACTATCGGCTTTCAAACAGAGAACGCAGAAATTGTCTTAAAGAGGGTAATTGAAAGCACATCAGAAAGAGAAAACCTAATTCTTGACTTCTTCCTCGGCTCTGGCACGACAACCGCAGTTGCGCATAAACTTGGCAGAAAATGGCTTGGCGTTGAAATGGGTGAGCATTTTTACAGCGTGGTTTTACCGAGAATGAAAAAAGTTTTGGCTTATGATAAATCAGGTATTTCAAAAGAATTGAAAACACCCCGTCAGAATTCCCCTTCTTTGAAGGGGTGTCAACCGAAGGTTGACGGGGTAGTTTCTGACACCCCTCTAAAAGAGGAAAACACCCCGTCCCTTCGGGACACCCCTCTATTAGAGGGGAATTAGGCGGAGGATTTTTTAAATATTACGAACTTGATCATTATGAGGAG